>NZ_JAXCIS010000141.1:0-6706 GCF_034044025.1 Pseudomonas sp. SED1 | reverse complement strand
TGCGCGTCAGGCTTAATAACCGACCGTAAACCGCTGGCGCGAATGCTTCGGCGTTTCCACTTCATCAATCAGCGCAATCGCAAAGTCGGCAAAGCTGATCCAGCTGCGGCCTTCGCTGCTCACCAGCAATTCATCCTGGCCCAGGCGGAATTTGCCGGTGCGCGCGGTCTCGGTGAACTCCGCCGAAGGCGAAAGGAAGGTCCAGTCCAGGTCTTTTTCCTGACGCAAGGTGTCGAGGAAAATACTGCCGGCGCTGGCTTCGGTTTTGTATTCCTCGGGGAAGCCCGGGCTGTCGATGACCTTGGTGCCGCCCGACAACAGCAACGAACCGGCACCGCCCACCACCAGCAGGCGCTTTACGCCGGCTTTTTTCACCGGGTTGATCACCGCTTCAGGTGGCAGGGTGGCGAAGTGCGCAGCACTGATTACCACGTCGTTACCGCTGATGGCCTGTTCCAGCGCCTGGGCATCCAGCGCATCCACTTGCTTGAGGGTGACCCCTGGGCGCACGCCAATCTTGTCGGTATTCCGTGCGATGGCCGTGACGGTGTGCCCGCGACGCAACGCTTCTTCCAGCAGTTGGCTACCGGCACGACCGGTGGCACCAATGATTGCGATCTTGCTCATGACGTTCTCCAGTACGGTTAAGGGTTGAATCAATTCACCACTGCATTTCGCCCTTGGCGACTTTGGCGCCCAGTTCCAGGGTGCTTTCGTCGCCCAGGTTCGGGTAACGCTTTTTCATCGCCGCGATCAGGGCGGCAGAGTCCTTGGCCTTGGCGGTTTCTTCGTCAAACGCCTTGATGTAGTCGGCGGTGAACGCCACGGATTTGGGCGACGGTGTGCCCAGGTAGTGACCCGGAATCACGGTGCGCGGTTTCAAGTCCTGGATACGTTGCAGGGTTGCCAGCCAATCGGTGTGGGACTTCGCGGTCTGCGTGTCGGCCATCCACACATGGATGTTCTCGGAGACGACCACGCCACCGACGACTGCCTTGATCGACGGGATCCACACAAAGGTGCGGTCCGGTTGTGCGCCGTCCAGACCGATCACTTCCAGTTGCTTGCCTTCGAGGGTCAGGCTGTGGCCTTCAAGTACCTGCGGGATGACAGCTTTGGCAGGCTTGTCGGCCCCCAGTTTCGGGCCCCAGAACGCCAGTTTGTGTTCAACGGTGGCCTTGATATGGTCCACCACCGGCTGCGGCGCCAGGACTTTGGCCTGGGGGAACGCGGCGGTCAGGGTGTCGAGGCCGAAGTAGTAGTCCGGGTCGCCATGGCTGATGTAAATGGTCGTCAGGTGCTTGCCGCTGGCGCGGATTTTTTGCACCAGTTGCTCGGCCTGGGTCTTGCCGAATTGGGCGTCCACCAGGATCGCGTCTTTGTCGCCACTGACCAGTACCGAAGTGACCGGCATCATCGCGGTCTCGCCCGGGTTGTAGGCATCCAGGGTCAGGTCGGCAGCCGTGGCGTGGGCGGCGAAAGCCAGGGTGGCGGCGGCCAGGGCCACGCGCTTGAGCGGGGAGAATCCAAACATGTGCTGCTCCAGTCATCGGTAAGGTGTGGACAGAGCTTAGTTGCACCAAACGCTACAAAAAATGCGATGCTTGGACATAGTTTGTTTCTAAAAGCGGGCAAATCATGGATCGTCTTCAAGCAATGCGCGTGTTTGTGGCCGTGGTGGACTTGGGCAGCCAGTCCGCAGCGGCCGACCACCTGGACCTGTCGCGGCCGGTGGTGTCGCGCTACCTGGCGGAGCTGGAAGACTGGGTCGGCGCGCGGCTGATGCACCGCACCACGCGCAAACTCAGCCTGACCGCCGCCGGCAGCGAAACCTTGCCCCGTTGCCGGCAGATGCTGGAGTTGTGCAGCGACATGCAGGCCGCCGTCAGTGAACCGGACGAAGCGCCCCGTGGCCTGCTGCGCCTGAGCGTCAGCACCTCCTTCGGCCAGGCGCAGTTGGCCGATGCCATGGCCGAATACGTCAAGCGCTACCCGCTGGTCAGCATCGACATGCAGATGCTCGATCGCACCGTGAACCTGGTGGACGAACGTATCGACCTGGCGATTCGCACCAGCTTTGAACTGGACCCCAACCTGATCGCCCGCCGCCTCACGTTGTGCCGTTCGGTGATCTGCGCATCGCCCGCTTACCTGCTGGAGCATCCGCAGCCCCGGCGGGTCCAGGACTTGGCCCGGCACAATTGCCTGACCCACTCCTACTTCGGCAAAAGCCTGTGGCACTTCGTGGAAAACGGCGAGCCGGTGTCGGTGCCGGTGCAGGGCAATATCAGTGCGAATGAGGCGAGCACCTTATTGCGGGTGACGCTGGCGGGGGCCGGGGTGTCGCGGTTGCCGAGTTATCAGGCCGGCGACTACATCCGCAGCGGCGAGCTGATCCGCCTGCTGCCCGAGGCCGAGCCGCAGCAGATGAACATCTACGCGGTGTACGCCTCGCGCAAGCACATGCCGTCGGCGCTGCGCAGCTTGCTGGATTTTTTGGTGTTGAGGTTTCCGGAGGAGCCAGTGTGGGACGTCGGTCTCTGAGCCGACATAAACATGTCGAATATCGTCCGATAATGGCGACTTGCCCCAGTTGACCTATGCTTATCAAAGCACCTTCTTGATCGGATCAGAGGTCAGCATCATGTCGATCAAAACAAGAAAGTACCTGATGATTTTCACCCTGTGCGCCGCCGCCACAGCGCTCTACGGCACTGCCGCCTACCGCGTCGAACAGGCCCGCATGCAGCCGAGCTACGCCTCCAGCTGCAATCACGGTCAATGCGTTGGCCACATGGCCGCCTTCAGTTCGCTGCGCTAGCGTCCTGGTCGGCTTTCAACTGCTCCCGAAACGCTTTCGGAGAGAACCCGACGCGACGGCGAAACAGCCGCGAGAAGTTGGTCGGGTCAGAAAAGCCCAATACCTCAGACATCTCATTGATGGTCATGCTGGTGTAAGTCAGCAGGCGCTTGGCTTCCAGCAATTGGCGGTCGTGCATGATCTGCAGCGCGGGCTGCCCGCCCAATTCCCGACATGTACCGTTCAGGTGTGAGACCGAGATCCCGAGCTTGTGGGCCAGGTCTTCGATTTTCGGGTGTTCGCGGTAATGCTGTTCCACCAACTGGGTGAACCGGCGGAAGTATTCGCGGCCCCGGGGCGCCCGTGGATGCCGGCGCTGGATGGCCTGTCGGCTGATCCAAACCAGCAGCACACTGACCAGCGCGTGCATCATCATGTCCCGTGCCGGTTGATCGCTGGCGTACTCGTCCTGCAACCGCGCAAACAGGCTGTTGAGGTAGTCACTGTCGTTGCCGGCAGGGTAGCTGCCCAGGGCATTCAGGCCATCCAGCGCCGCGCCCAGTTGCCCCTGCAGGTGCGCCATCAGCGGCGCGGCCAGGGTCACCACAAAGCCTTCGACGTTTTCGGAAAACCGAAAACCATGCACGCACAACGGCGGCAGCACCTGCAGCGTCGCTTCGCTCAGGGTGCTGCGCTGGCCTTCAATTTCCAGTTGCGCCTGGCCCTTGTGCACGTAGAGCAATTGGCACAGGTCCGCATGCCGGTGGGGCTGGATTTCCCACTGGTACTCACGGCTGCGCCGGGAGATGGTTTCGCAGTGCAACAAATCCGGGGTCGGCCATTGCTGGCTCTCACCGTAGAGTTTGAATACTGGAATCGCGGCACTGGCAGTTTTGGTCATGGCTTCATCCGATACTTCGGGATAATTGTGCGGTAATCGCCCCAATTGGCGAAAAGCGCAGCTTTGGGCTCAGTTTTCACCTTCTTATGCCGGGCACTCAAGTGAAAAATGTCAGCAACACCTTCAATGACAACTCTTTCACCGGATACGTTCGGGTGAAGCTTGCGGGCCATAAAAATAATGAAAACGCTGAAAACCCAAGTCGCCATCATCGGCGCCGGCCCGTCGGGGCTGTTGCTCGGGCAACTGCTGCACAATGCCGGGATTGAAACCTTGATTCTAGAGCGCCAGACCCCGGATTACGTGCAAGGTCGCATCCGTGCCGGGGTGCTGGAGCAAGGTATGGTCGACCTGTTGCGCCAGGCCGGCGTCAGTGCGCGGATGGATGCCGAAGGCCTGGTACATGATGGCTTTGAGCTTGCACTGAACGGGCAACTGACCCACATCGACCTCAAGGCGCTGACCGGCGGCAAGACGGTGATGATCTACGGCCAGACCGAAGTCACCCGCGACCTGATGGCCGCGCGCCAGGCCAGCGGCGCCACTACTGTGTACGGAGCCAGCAATGTGCAGCCTCATGATCTGAAAAGCGCAGAGCCGTGGCTGAGCTTCGAGCATGAAGGTGAACAGTATCGGCTGGACTGCGATTACATCGCCGGCTGTGACGGTTTTCACGGTGTGGCGCGTCAGTCGATTCCCGCTGAGGCATTGAAGGTCTTCGAACGTGTCTATCCGTTCGGCTGGCTCGGCATTCTTGCCGACACCCCGCCGATCCACGATGAACTGGTGTACGCCAAGCACGAGCGCGGTTTTGCCCTGTGCAGCATGCGCTCACCGACCCGCAGCCGCTATTACCTGCAAGTGCCGGCCGATGAGTCGGTTGGCGACTGGTCCGATGAGCGCTTCTGGGATGAACTGAAAACCCGGCTGCCTACGTCGTTGATCGAGCAACTGGTGACGGGCCCGTCCATCGAAAAGAGCATCGCACCACTGCGCAGCTTTGTGGTGGAGCCAATGCAATACGGCCGCCTGTTCCTGCTGGGCGACGCCGCGCACATCGTGCCGCCCACCGGCGCCAAGGGCTTGAACCTGGCGGCCAGCGATGTCAGCACCTTGTTCACTATTTTGCTCAAGGTGTACCGCGAGGGCCGAGTGGAATTGCTGGAGAAATACTCGCAGATTTGCCTGCGGCGGATCTGGAAGGCCGAACGGTTTTCCTGGTGGATGACCTCGATGTTGCACCAATTCCCGGAGGCCGACGGCTTCAGCCAGCGCATTGCCCAGAGCGAACTGGAGTACTTCGTCGACTCCGAGGCCGGGCGTAAAACCATTGCAGAAAATTACGTCGGGCTTCCTTATGAGGCTATCGAATAGCCAGCTATCTAGTACACTGACGAGCATTCCCGCGGGCCTCCTTTTCCCGTGGGGCTTGCTCGCAGGTTCTGTCGTGACCAACCTCAATCAGCCCGCCACACCCGCTATTCGCAGTGTCCTTGTCGCCTTGATGATGGCGATCTTTCTCGGGGCCCTGGACCAGACCATCGTTGCTGTGTCCATGCCGGCGATTTCCGCCCAGTTCCATGACGTCAACCTGCTGGCCTGGGTGATCTCGGGCTACATGGTGGCGATGACCGTGGCGGTGCCGATCTACGGCAAGCTCGGCGACTTGTACGGGCGCCGGCCGATGATGCTGATCGGCATGGGCCTGTTCACCCTTGCTTCGCTGTTCTGCGGCATGGCCCAGAGCATGGAGCAGTTGGTGCTGGCGCGGATCCTCCAGGGCATCGGTGCCGGCGGGATGATTTCGGTCAGCCAGGCGATTATCGGCGACATCATTCCGCCTCGTGAGCGTGGGCGTTACCAGGGTTACTTCAGCAGCATGTACGCGGTGGCGAGCGTGGCCGGCCCGGTGTTGGGTGGTTACATGACCGAGTACCTGTCGTGGCGCTGGGTGTTCCTGATTAACCTGCCGCTGGGCGCGGGTGCCTGGTGGGTGGCCCATCGCACGTTGGTGGGGCTGCCGGTGCCGCAGCGCAAGCCGGTGATCGACTATCTCGGCACTGTGTTGATGATCGTCGGTTTGACGGCGCTGTTGCTGGGCATTACCGAAATTGGCCAGGGGCATCATTGGCGTGACGATGAAGTGCTGGGGTTGTTGGTTTGCGCGTTGGTGGCGTTGACGGTGTTTGTGTGGCACGAGCGCCGGGCGCGGGAGCCGTTGTTGCCGATGCACTTGTTTGCCAACCGCAGTGCGGTGTTGTGTTGGTGCACGATTTTCTTCACTAGTTTCCAGGCGATTTCCCTCACGGTGTTGATGCCGCTGCGTTACCAGACTGTGACCGGTTCCGGTGCTGACAGTGCCGCTTTGCACTTGCTTCCGCTGGCGATGGGGTTGCCGATGGGGGCGTATTTTGCCGGGCGTATGACTTCGGTGACTGGACGCTATAAGCCGATGATTCTGATGGGTGCTTTCCTGAGTCCGATCGCGATTCTCGGCATGGCGCTCAGTGCGCCGCAGGCTGTGGCAGTGACCAGTTTGTTTATGTTGCTGTGTGGGATTGCCGCCGGGATGCAGTTTCCGACTTCGCTGGTGGGGACGCAAAATTCGGTGGAGCAGCGGGATATTGGGGTGGCTACCAGCACCACGAATCTGTTTCGTTCCCTGGGCGGTGCGGTCGGGGTGGCGTGTATGTCGGCGCTGTTGTTGGCGTTGTTGCAGGACTCCAGTTTTGCGCACCTGGCCAGTGGGGCTTTGGTGGCTGAGGGGAGTTCCGGGAATGTGCTGTTGGATGGTTTGAATGCGGCGCCTGGGCCGGCGCAGGATGCGTTGCGGGGGGAGCTGCTTGTGACCTTCAGGCATTTGTTGATGGTGAGTGCGGGGGTTTCGTTGTTGGGGTTGGCGGCGGCGATTGCCATGCCTAATCGGGTGTTGCGGGGGCGGGAAGATAAGGCCAGGTAGTTTTGTGTACATATCCGTTATTTAGGTAACGGCCGCCTATGGTTCC
>NZ_JAXCIS010000140.1:0-58206 GCF_034044025.1 Pseudomonas sp. SED1 | reverse complement strand
CTCCCTCGCCACAACAAGCTCCCTCGCCACAGGAATACGTGCCGGGGTTGCAAGTTGCCGGGGCTGGCCGCATAAATTGGGGTATGAACCTTCCTGAATCAACGGACACGGTCTTGAACGGTTTCCACCCCGCCGTCAGCGCCTGGTTCCGCAGTACATTCCCGTCGGTGACCACCGCCCAGGCCCAGGCGTGGCCGCTGATCCGTCAGCGCCGCTCGACGCTGATTGCCGCGCCCACCGGCTCGGGCAAGACCCTGACCGCGTTTCTCGCCGTGCTGGACGACCTTGTGCACCAAGGCCTGGCCAATGGCGGCCAACTGCCAGACCAGACGCTGGTGGTCTACGTCTCGCCGCTCAAGGCATTGTCCAACGATATCCAGATCAACCTGCAAAACCCGCTGGCCGGCATCACCGACCACTTGCAGCGTCTGGGACTGCCGCCGCTGGCGATACGCACCGCCGTGCGTACCGGCGATACGCCGCAGAAAGACCGCGCCCTGATGCGCAAGCACCCGCCACATATCCTGGTGACCACCCCGGAATCGCTCTACGTGCTGCTGGGCTCGGATTCCGGCCGGCAGATGCTCGCCAGCATCCGCACGGTGATCGTCGACGAAATCCACGCCATCGCCGCCAGCAAGCGCGGTAGCCACCTGGCCCTGACACTGGAGCGCTTGCAGGGTTTGTGCAGTGAACCGCTGACCCGCATCGGCCTGTCCGCCACGCAAAAGCCCATCGAGGCCGTATCGCGCTTTCTGGTGGGCACCGGCCAGCCCTGCGAGATCGTCGACATCGGCCACGCGCGCCCACGGGACCTGGATATCGAAGTACCGCCGGTGCCGCTGTCGGCGGTCATGCCCAACGACGTGTGGGATCTGGTCTACGACCGCCTCGCCGAACTGGCCAAACAACACCGCACCACGCTGATTTTCGTCAACACCCGGCGCTTGGCTGAACGCCTGGCGCGGCACTTGAGCGAGCGCCTCGGCAAAACCGCCGTCGCCGCCCACCACGGCAGCCTCGCCAAGGAACTGCGCCTGGACGCCGAACAACGGCTCAAAGCCGGCGAGCTGCAAGTGTTGATCGCCACCGCCTCTCTGGAGCTGGGGATTGATATTGGCGATGTTGATTTGGTGTGCCAGATCGGCTCGCCCGGCTCGATCAACGGTTTTCTGCAACGGGTCGGACGCTCCGGGCATCAGGTTGGCGGCACGCCCAAGGGCCGGTTGTTCGCCACCACCCGTGACGACCTGATCGAATGCGCCGCCCTCCTCGACTGCGTGCGCCGGGGCGAGTTGGACACCTTGCTGATCCCGGTCGCGCCGCTGGATGTGCTGGCCCAGCAGATCATCGCCGAAGTCAGCTGCCAGGAATGGCAGGAACAGGCCCTGCTCACGCTGATCCACCGCGCCTCGCCCTACGCCGAGCTGGATGAACGTCACTATCAAGCACTGCTGCAGATGCTCGCCGAGGGCTATAACGGCCGCCAAGGCATCCGCAGCGCCTACCTGCACCGCGACGCCATTACCCGCACCCTGCGCGGCCGGCGGGGCGCCAAGCTCACCGCCGTGACCAGCGGCGGCACCATCCCCGACAACGCCGACTACAGCGTGCTGCTGGAGCCGCAAAGCCTGAACATCGGCAGCGTCAACGAAGACTTCGCGGTGGAAAGCATCGCCGGGGATATCTTCCAGTTGGGCAATACGTCCTACCGCATCCTGCGGGTAGAAGCCGGCAAGGTGCGGGTCGAGGATGCCCACGGCCAGCCGCCGACCATTCCGTTCTGGCTCGGCGAAGCACCGGGGCGCAGTGCCGAGTTGTCGTTTGCCGTGGCGCGCTTGCATGGGCAACTGGACGAATTGCTGGCCGCCATGCCGGGCAACCTGCAACCGGCGCTCGACTGGCTCACCGGCACCCTCGGTTTGAACCTGGCCAGCGCCGAACAACTGGTGGATTACCTGGCGCGGGCGCGGCTGGCGTTGAGCGCGCTGCCGTCCCAGGACACGTTGATCATGGAGCGGTTTTTCGACGAGTCCGGCGGCACCCAATTGATCATCCACACGCCGTTCGGCAGTCGCATCAACCGCGCCTGGGGCCTGGCGCTGCGCAAGCGGTTTTGCCGCACCTTCAACTTCGAACTGCAAGCCGCCGCCAGCGAGGATGCGATCGTGTTGTCGCTGTCCACCAGTCACAGCTTTGAGCTGGATGAGGTGTGGCGCTACCTGAACAGCAATACCGCCGAGCACATCCTGATCCAGGCGGTGCTGGATGCGCCGCTGTTCGGCGTGCGCTGGCGCTGGAATGCCGGGGTGGCCCTGGCGCTGCCGCGTTACACAGGCGGGCGCAAGGTGGCGCCGCAGATCCAGCGCATGAAGAGTGAAGACCTGATCGCCAGCGTGTTCCCGGACCAGATCGCCTGCCTGGAAAACCTCGCCGGCGAGCGGGAAGTGCCTGAGCATCCGCTGGTGGAGCAAACCCTCGATGATTGCCTGCACGAAGCCATGGACAGCGAAGGCTGGCTGGCCCTGCTGCGGCGCATGGAGCGCGGTGAGATCCGCCTGATCAGCCGCGACCTGCCGGCGCCGTCCCCCTTGGCAGCGGAGATTCTCAGCGCCCGCCCCTACACCTTTCTCGATGACGCACCGCTGGAAGAGCGTCGTACCCAGGCCGTGCTCAACCGCCGCTGGAGCGACCCGCAAAGCACCGACGACCTCGGCGCGCTGGACGCCGAGGCCATTGCCGGTGTGTGCGAGGAGGCCTGGCCTGCGCCTAATGGCCTGGATGAAATGCATGAAGCGTTGATGAGTCTGGCGTGCATCGCCGAATCCGAGGTCACGCCGCAGTGGGCCGAATGGCTGCGAACCCTGGCCGACGGCGGGCGCGCCAACCGCTTGCAGACGGGTACCGACCAAGCCGTTTGGGTCGCCTTGGAGCGCTTGAGTTGCTTAAAGGCGATCTATCCAAATGACCTGCCACTACTGCCCGGCTTCGATGAGCCCTGGACCTTCGATGAAGCTTTGGTGGAAGTGCTGCGGGCGCGCCTGAGCGGTTTTGGCCCATTGACGCTGATCGAGATCGCCGCGCCCCTGGCCTTGCCGGTGGCCGACGTGTCACAGGCACTCGCACGGCTGGAAGGCGAAGGCTACGTACTGCGCGGCCGTTTCAGCCCCGGCGCCAGCGACGAACAATGGTGCGAACGCCACCTGCTGGCGCGCATTCACCGCTATACGGTCAAGCGTCTGCGCCGGGAAATCGAGCCAGTGGCGTTGCAGGATTTCATGCGGTTTCTGTTCGACTGGCAGCACCTGTCGGACGGCACCCGGGGCCAGGGCAGCGCCGTGTTGCCGCAGATCGTCGCGCAGTTCGAAGGGTACGCCGCAGCCACATCAGCCTGGGACAGCGATTTGCTCAGCGCCCGAATCAAGGATTACGCGCCCCACTGGCTGGACGATTTGTGCCGCAGCGGCAAGGTGGTGTGGACACGCCTGAGCAACAAGGCTGGCGCGACGGCCTTGCGTAGCACGCCGGTGGTGCTGTTGCCCCGCAGCCAGGTGCCTTTGTGGAGCGGATTGACCGACGCGCCCGACAGCGCCCAGCTGTCGCCCAAGGCACAGAAAGTCCATCAGGCACTGCGGGAAAACGGCGCGCTGTTTTTCGATGAATTGATCCACGAAGCCCATCTGCTGCGCAGCGAACTGGAAACCGCCTTGCAGGAATTGGTGGGCGCGGGGCTGGCGAACGCCGACAGCTTCGCCGGCTTGCGCGCCCTGACCACGCCCGCGAGCAAACGCCAGGCCCGCAGCAGTCGGCGCGGGCGTGGCGCGTTTGTCGGCGGGATGGACGATGCCGGACGTTGGGCCCTGGTACGGCGCGCGCCGGTGGCGGACGGCACACGTCCGGCTGCGCACTCGGCCGAGACACTGGAGCATGTGGCGATGACCTTGCTGCGGCGATACGGCGTGGTGTTCTGGCGCCTGCTGGAGCGCGAGGCGGACTGGCTGCCCAGTTGGCGGGAATTGCTGCGCACCTTCCATCGGCTGGAAGCCCGGGGCGAGATTCGTGGGGGGCGGTTTGTGAGTGGTTTGGCGGGGGAACAGTTTGCGTTGCCGGAAGCGATTCCCTTGCTGCGGGAAGTTCGGCGGCGGCCTCACGATGGCAGCTTGATTGCCGTGTGTGGCGCGGACCCGCTGAACCTGGTGGGCACGATGCTGCCGGGTAGCAAGGTGCCGGCGTTGAGCGGTAATCGGCTGGTGTATCGGGATGGATTGCCGGCGGCGGTGGAGATTGCTGGCAAACAGCAGGTGTTGCTGGAGTTGGATGCGCAGGCGGCAGGGTTGGTGCGGGAGAAGCTAATCAGGCGCTGACTGGTGTAGCGCCCGTCATGACGCCTTCGCGAGCAAGCCCGCTCCCACATTCGATCCGGTTCCACCCTTGGAATGCGGTCGAATGTGGGAGCGGGCTTGCTCGCGAAGAGGCCGGTAGCCCCACCCCAAAACTATTGGGTTCTCGGCTGCTCAGTCAGCACCACTGGCGAAGGCACTTCTTCTCCCGGCTCATCCACCTGCTGCCCAATCCGCTGCGGCACCATCACCTGCTGTGGATAAGTTTGCGCGAAGTGAACAAAGGCGCAGTTATCCACAAGCTTTTTCAACCGCTGGTTAAACGCGCGGCTCACCGCATATTGCCCACCCGACACCGTGCGAAACTGCGCCGTCAGCACCACACCGTTGAGGTCCATCTTGTCGACGCCAAATATCTCCAGCGGCCCTTGCAGGTTGTACTTGAGGAACACGTCGTCGCGGATCGACTGCCCCGCCTCGCGGATCAACTCCACGGCCTTGTCGACGTCGGTGTCGTAGGTGAACTGCACCGAGAAGAACGCGTAGGCGAATTGCCGCGACTGGTTGGTGACGGCCTTGATCTGCCCGAACGGCACCGAATGCACAAACCCCTTGCCGTCCCGCAGGCGCAGGGTGCGGATGGTCAGGCCCTCGACGGTACCGGCGTGGCCGGAGTCGAGCACCACCCAGTCGCCGATCGACAGCGTGTCTTCGATGATGATGAACAACCCGGTGATCACATCCTGAACCAGTTGCTGGGAGCCAAAACCAATGGCCAAACCCACCACCCCGGCACCCGCCAGCAGCGGTGCGACATTGATCCCCAGGTTCGCCATGGTGGTGATCGCGCAGATCACCACCAGGATGATTTTCACCGCGTTGCGCAGCAGCGGCAGGATGGTTTTCACCCGTGTGCTGGGCTGGCGGCTGGAGCGTTTGTTGACCGGTGGTTTCAGCGCTTCCTGGATTGCGGTGTCGAGCACCACCCAGAACAGCCAGGTCACCAGCAGGATCAACCCGATGCTGCTCAGGGAATCACTGATGGCCCGGCCCACGGAATTGCGCTGGGCAAATTCAAACAGCGAAACGCCCCAGATACGCCCGAGGATTTCGATAAAGGCGATGGCCATCACGATGCGCAACAGCGCGTGCAGCAGGCTGAGGAAACGCTCCTTGTAGGCACTGCTGCGCTGGACCGCCACCGTGCTGCGGGACTGGAACAGGTGCTGCAACACCGTGCTGAGGAACACCGTGCCGATCAGCAGGATCGTGGTGAACAGTGCGCAGCGCAGGGCTTTCTGGCTGTCGTCGCCGGCGCCGATCAGGTTGATCGCCGACACCAGCACCATCAACAGAATCGGCCAATACCACAGGCCGGAAAACACTCGCAGGGTTTGCTGCACCGCCGGGTGTTTCAAGCGCTGGGCCAAGGGCCGGTTGCGGATCAAATGCGCCACCGGACGACGCAGGCGAATCACCAGCATGCCGAAAATCACCGAGGCAAACAGCCCGGTGAAAATCGCCACGCTGGCGGTGATATTGCCCCCCAATTGGCGGGCGATCTGCGGGCTGGTCAGCGCATCGCTAAGGGCCGCAAGGAAGCCGATCAGGAACAGCGGCTTGGGGCAGTAGTCACGAATAATCTGCACCGCCGGGCGCTTGTGTCCGACGTTGAACATGACGATCACGCACAGCAAGATCGAGGTGGAAAAAATACCGCTGCTGGTGGCGTAGGCAAAACACAGCGCCAGCGCACGGCCCACGGAAGTGGGCAGGAAGTGGCTGACGTATAGCGTTAACGGCAGGCAGATCAACGCCGGGACCGTATAGGGAATCAGGTATCCCAACAACGCCTGGAGGCGCTGGCGCGGTGCGATATGTCGCTGCAGGCTCAGGCGCTTGACGATAACCCGCCCGAGCAGGGTCAGCACGGCGAAGGCGCCGATCCACACCCCGGACAACAACAGGAAATCCCCGGCCACGCTCCATGAGGAGCGCTCGGACGGCTGGTTGACCAGCTTGTCCACTTCATCCGCCGCCCGATCGGCCCGCAGGCGCCAGGCGTCGACCAGGTTCTGGTTGAGGTCGAGTTTGTCCTGCACATTATCGATGCTGGAGCTGATGGCGCCGAGCAGGCCACCTTCCACCAACAGTTCTGGCGTGGCCGGGGCGGCAGGCGCTGGAGCCGCGGGGGCGGTGGCCGCTTGCAGCGCGCCACTGCCGCAAAACAGCAGCGTGCCGAGCAGTAGCACAGTCTTGAAATTCAACAAAACACCGGGCTCCTTCAGAGGGGTCTGTAAGGAACTGACGGGTTTGGGGCCGGATCGTTCCCCCAGCACGTCGATCCGTGCGTTCCAGGCAAATATCAAATGCCAATACCTGTCTTTTTCCGCACAAGCCAAAACCCGAGACTGCGCTCCTGATTGAAACCCACCGGAGTTGCAGCCATGCCCATTGCCTTGCTCGCGCTGACCCTCAGCGCTTTTGCCATCGGGACGACCGAGTTCGTCATCGTTGGCCTGTTACCCACCATCGGCGCCGACCTTGGCGTCAGCCTGCCGTCCGCCGGCCTGCTGGTCAGCCTCTACGCCCTGGGCGTGGCCATCGGCGCGCCGGTGCTCACCGCCCTGACCGGCAAAGTGCCGCGCAAATTGCTGCTGTTGTCGCTGATGGTGCTGTTCACCCTCGGCAACTTGCTGGCCTGGCAAGCGCCGAGCTATGAATCCCTGGTACTGGCGCGGATCGTCACCGGCCTGGCCCACGGGGTGTTCTTCTCGATTGGCTCGACCATCGCCACCAGCCTGGTGCCCAAGGAAAAAGCCGCCAGTGCGATTGCCATCATGTTTACCGGCCTGACCGTCGCGTTGGTGACCGGTGTACCGCTGGGGACATTTATCGGCCAGCACTTCGGCTGGCGTGAAACCTTCCTCGCCGTCTCGGCCCTGGGTCTGATCGCGTTTATCGGCAGCCTGCTCTACGTGCCGAAAAACATCGCCCACAGCAAACCCGCGTCGCTGTTGCAGCAACTGCAAGTGTTGAAACAACCACGGCTGCTGCTGGTGTACGCCATGACGGCGGTGGGTTACGGCGGCTCGTTCATCGCGTTCACCTACCTGGCGCCGATCCTTCAGGACATCTCCGGCTTCAGCGCCGGTACCGTCAGCCTGGTGCTGCTGGTGTACGGTATCTCGGTGGCCGTCGGTAACATATGGGGCGGCAAACTGGCGGACAAACGCGGCCCGATCAGCGCCCTGAAAATCATCTTTGCCCTGCTCGCTGCTGTGTTGTTTGTATTGACCATGACCGCAAGCAACCCATGGCTGGCCCTGGCCACTGTGCTGGTGTGGGGCGCGGTGGCTTTCGGCAACGTGCCGGGCTTGCAGGTGTATGTGGTGCGCCAGGCGGAACATCACACGCCAAACGCGGTGGACGTGGCTTCCGGGCTGAACATAGCGGCGTTCAACCTGGGGATTGCCGGTGGTGCGTGGGCCGGTGGTTTGATCGTTGCCCACATGGGCTTGATCCACACCGCGTGGATTGGTGGTTCGGTGGTATTGGTGGCTTTGGCGCTGACCGCCGGGAGCGGTCGCCTTGACCGGTTGGGGCCGGTGTATGCCGAGAGTTCGACCCGGGTGGTTGGCGGGCACTGATCCCGCAGCGATAAAGAACCCAATGTGGGAGCGGGCTTGCTCGCGAAAGCGGTGTGTCAGTCAACAGAGATATCGACTGACCCACCGTCTTCGCGAGGGCAAGCCCGCTCCCACATTTTGATAAGTGCCGTCTGTAGGACCGTCGAAACTTTCTCCCGATCATCACAGTCACCCTAAAACGGAGGTCACCACAGTTAACCCACGGGAGTCATCATGGCCGCGATTCATATCGGCATTTCCGGCTGGCGCTACACGCCCTGGCGGGGGGATTTCTACCCCGAGGGCCTGACCCAGAAGCGCGAGCTGCAGTTTGCCTCACGGGCGGTCAACAGCATCGAGATCAACGGCTCGTTCTACGCGCTGCAAACCCCCAAGCGCTATGCCGAGTGGTATGGCGACACGCCTGAAGGCTTCATGTTCAGCGTCAAGGCGCCGCGCTACATCACGCATATCCTGCGGTTGCGGGAGGTACACAAGCCGATGGCGAATTTCTTCGCCTCCGGTGTACTGGAACTCAAGGAAAAACTCGGGCCGATCCTCTGGCAGTTCCCACCCAGTTTCAAATTCGACCCGCCATTGTTTGAAGCCTTCCTCGCCGAATTACCCGCCACTACCCAGCAGGCCGCCGCCCTCGCCCGCGAGCATGAGCCGCGTTTGAACGGCAAGGCTAGCATGCAGGCCCACGGTAAAAAGCCGCTGCGCCATGCAGTGGAGATTCGCCATAAGAGTTTTGCCGTGCCGGAGTTTGTCGAAATGCTCGACAAGTATGGCGTGGCTCTGGTGGTGGCGGACACGGCCGGCAAGTGGCCCTATCTTGAGGACGTCACGGCGAACTTCGTCTACCTGCGCCTGCATGGGGACAAAGAGTTGTATGCCAGCGGCTATACACCCGAAGCGCTCAAGCGCTGGGGAGATCGCATCGAACGCTGGAGCCACGGCAAACAGCCCACCGATGCACAGTTGATCGACCCGAAACACAAAACCCGCGCCCGCAAACAGCGCGAAGTGTTTTGCTATTTCGATAACGACATCAAGGTGCGCGCGCCCTTCGACGCGCGCCAACTGCTCCAGCGTTTTGGCCTGGACCAGGCATTGGCCACCGAACCCGGCACGTTGCCGGACGCGGGAGTGTTGCCATGACCCATCCGGAGCTGATGCCGACCACGCCCACCGAAACCATCACCCGCTTCAGGGTGCTGACGGTCAATACCCACAAGGGCTTCACCGCGCTCAACCGGCGCTTCATCTTGCCCGAGCTGCGGGAGGCGATTCGCAGTGTGGCCGCCGACGTGGTGTTCCTCCAGGAAATCCACGGCACCCACGAGCGCCACCCCCAGCGCTACAGCAACTGGCCGAGCATGCCGCAGTACGAGTTCCTCGCCGACAGCATCTGGCCGCAATATGCCTACGGTCGCAATGCGGTGTATCCCCATGGCGACCACGGCAACGCGTTGCTGTCGAAATTCCAGATCATCCGCTACGACAACCTCGACATTTCCCAGAGCGGCCACGAAAGCCGCGGGCTGCTGCATTGCGTGCTGCGCTTGCCGGGTAACCTGCAGGAGGTGCATGCCATCTGCGTGCACCTTGGGTTGCGGGAAGTGCATCGCCAGCAGCAGCTGCGCCTGATCACGCAGCGGATCGCCGAGATTCCCGCCGACGCACCGGTGATTGTCGCCGGTGACTTCAATGATTGGCGCCAGCGGGCCGACCTTGCCCACTGCGGGCTGCGGGAAGTGTTTATCGAAACCCATGGCAAACCGGCCCGCACGTTCCCCGCGCGCCTACCGATGCTGCCGCTGGACCGCATCTATGTGCGCAACCTCAAGGTGCATCAGCCACAAGTCCTGACCAGCCGCCCGTGGTCGCATTTGTCGGACCATGCGCCGCTGTCGGTGGAGATCGAGTTATGAACAGCGCACCGCTGGAAAAGGTCGCGGTAGAACATATCGCGACCGACCAACCGCCGGACGATGCCGTCGCCCGGGACCTGGATTATGGCTGGCAAAGCGGCAACCAAATTGAATTGCTGGAGAACGGCGAGGCCTACTTTCCCAAGGTGTTCGAAGCGATGCGCCAGGCTCAGCGGGAGATCCTGCTGGAGACCTTTATTCTGTTTGAAGACAAGGTCGGCCACGAGCTGAAAGGCATTTTGATCGAGGCGGCGCAGCGTGGCGTAAAGGTCGTCGCGAGCCTTGATGGCTTCGGTTGCGGTGAGCTGAGCCCGGGGTTCCTCAGTGAACTGAGCCAGGCCGGCGTGACCGTGCAGATGTTCGACCCGGCGAGCAAGACCCTGGGCTTTCGCACCAACTGGTTTCGCCGTCTGCACCGCAAGATTGTGGTGGTGGACGCCAGCGTCGCGTTTATCGGCGGGATCAATTTTTCTGCCGATCACCTGGGGGATTTCGGCCCCGAGGCCAAGCAGGATTATGCGGTGCAGGTGAATGGCCCGGTAGTCGCCGACCTGCATCATTTCGCCCTCGCCCAAAGTGGCCGGCGCGTGCGCAAACGCCGTGGCTGGCGGCGTGAGCAACGGCCATCACCATGGGCCGCGGGTGGCGGCGATGGGTTGGTGCGGTTGATTTACCGGGACAACCTTCAACACCGTTCCGACATCGAAGAAGCCTACCTGCACGCCCTACGCCAGGCCGAACGGCGGGTGGTGATTGCCAACGCTTACTTCTTCCCCGGCTACCGCCTGCTGCGGGAAATCCGTAATGCCGCGCGGCGCGGTGTGCAGGTGCAATTGATCATGCAGGGCCAGCCGGATGTGCTGCTGGCCAAGCTGGCCGCGCGCATGCTCTATGACTATTTGCTCAAGGAAGGCGTGGTGATCCACGAGTACTGCCAGCGCCCGCTGCACGGCAAGGTGGCGTTGGTGGATGAGCAATGGAGCACGGTGGGTTCGAGCAATCTCGACCCGCTGAGCCTGTCGCTGAACCTTGAGGCCAATGTGCTGATTCGTGATCGTGGCTTCAATCAGCAACTGTTCGAGCGCCTGGAATATTTGAGTCAGAACCACTGCAAGACCATGCCGGAAAACCGCGCGCCGCGTGGCTGGTTCTGGCGGGTGACCGTGGGTTTTGTGGTGTTCCATGTACTGCGGCATTTTCCATCGTGGACCGGCTGGCTGCCGGCGCACAAGCCGAGGTTGAAACCCTTCGTCCATGAGGAGCGCCCGGATCATGACGCAAGTTCGCACCGCTGAAGAAAGCGCTCAACCCGGCTTTTTTAAACGCTGGAAAAAACCGCTGACGGTGGTGTTTTTCCTGGTGTTGATCGTGTTATTCACCCTGCTCGCCCGGCGTATCGACTGGAGCGAGGTGTTCGACACCTTGGGGAATTTCGAGCTGCGCACGCTGCTGATCGCAGGTGCGCTGACGGCGTGCAGTTTCCTGGTGTATTCCTGCTTCGATCTGATCGGCCGCACCTACATCCGCCAGCCTTTGCGCTGGAAGCAGATCCTGCCGGTGGGCATCATCAGCTATGCCTTCAACCTCAACCTGAGCGCCTGGGTCGGCGGCATCGCCATGCGCTATCGGTTGTATTCACGGCTGGGGGTGAGCAGCGGGAATATCGCAAAAATTCTCGGCTTGAGCCTGGCCACCAATTGGTTCGGCTACATGGCAATTGCCGGCGCGGTGTTCAGCAGCGGGCTGGTGACATTGCCGCCGGGGTGGAAGCTTAGCAGCGGCGCGCTGCAAGGCGTCGGTGTGTTGCTGGTACTGGTGAGCCTGGGTTATCTGCTGGCCTGTCGCTTGTCGAAAAAGCGCGCATGGTCGGTGCGCGGGATTGAAATCAGCCTGCCGTCGCTGCGCATGGCAGTGCTGCAGCTGGCACTCGGTGCGCTGAACTGGTCGCTGATGGCGGCGGTGATCTTCACGCTGCTGCCCAAGCAACTGGATTACCCGGTGGTGCTTGGGGTGTTGCTGATCAGCAGCATTGCCGGAGTGGTCACACACATCCCGGCGGGGCTTGGTGTGCTGGAGGCTGTCTTCATTGCCTTGCTGCAGCACGAAGCGTCCCGCGGCAGCCTGCTCGCGGGGTTGATCGCCTACCGCGCGATCTACTTCATCCTGCCGCTGCTGGTCGCCTTGGTGATGTACCTGGCGGTGGAAGCCAAGGCCAAGGCGCTGCGGGTGAAGAAGACGCCTACGACTGGATGATGCTCAAGCGTTCGCCCACCACCATCTCGGTGATCCAGTCCACCAGGATCGAGGTGTAGGCCTGCTGGGACACCGGGTCGCTCAGGGAGTGGTCCGCACCGTCGATAATCCGGTGGGTCAGCGAGTGCGTCTGCTGGCAGGCGGCGCGGTAGCTCATGATGGTGGCGTGGGGCACATGGTCATCCGTTTCGGATTCAACGATCAGCACATCACCGGTGAACGCCGCGCAGGCATGCAGCGCGCGATTGGTTTCGGCGTGCACAAAGGTCCCGCGATAATCCATCAAGTCGGCCTTGTCGAGGTCGCGCTTGGGCTTGAGCCATTCCTGGTCGCGGTACAACGCCGGCACCCGCAGCGCCAGCCAGCGCACGGGGCGCAGCGAGGTGAGGATGGCGGCCAGGTAGCCGCCGTAGCTGGTGCCGACCACCGCCACCGCCGAGGTGTCGATGGCCGGGTGTGACAGCAGGCGGTCATAGGCTGCGAGCAGATCCCGCAGGTTGTCTTCACGGGTGACGCGGGATAACGGAATGCCGTTGCCGGCGTGGCCGCGAAGGTCGAATGTGAGGCATACACAACCGAGTCCGGCGATGCCTTTGGCGCGTTCCAGATCACGCTCCTGGCTGCCGCCCCAGCCGTGGACAAACAACACCCCCGGGACTTTCGATTTGGGACTGAGGAAGGTCCCGCTCATCTGTTCGTCGTCGATATCAATGGCAATGGTTTCGCTTCTAGCCGTCATAAGATTTGACCGTTACGTACTTGAGAAGAAAGTCGCTGTTTTCTGCCGGGCCCCGGTACACCTCGATCGCGTCAGCGGGCAGTGGCTGGTCGACGTAGGTTTCTACCGACGAGACGTAAATTGCCCGCAGCCCGGGGTTGTTGACGAAGCTTTGCAGCGCCGCGACTTCCGCGCTGCTGGCCCCGCCCATGCGCCAGGATTGCTCGAGCACGCCACTGCGGCGCTGTCCGTCGCTGTCGAGGCCCTGGGCGATGTCGTAATTGCGCCGCGAGGCATAGAACCCGGGATACGCCTCGTCCGCCGCGTTATCGAAGGCTTGTGCCTGTTCGATAGCCAGGCGCACGTCATCAGGCAGGTCGAGCTTGAGCAGGTCTTCGTAGTAGCCCTGGACCACCAACAGGTTAGAACCACCATAAACCTCTTCGCCCTGCCCGTCCCGGGTCAGGTATTGATCACCGCAGTAGCTGATGACGTGATCGCCGATAAAGCTTTGGCCCACACTGTGGGTGACCACGTCACTCAGGTCCTGCTCCAGCACCACGCCTTCGCTGAACAATTGCGCCGCGTCGGGGCGCGCGAGAATGGCGTCGAATTCATCCAGACTGCGGATCACTTCCTGGCCGCGACCGGCGCAGGCATGAACGGGCTTGAGGCGGATCGGGCCGGTGTAGAGCAAATGGGTCGCTGCCGGTCGTGCATCTTCCAGGGAGTGAACACTCAAGCCATCCAGCACCACATTACGAATGCGCTCGGAGAACAGTGGCGACCAACCTTCAGGGGCAACCGCGTTTTTGTTCAACAAGCCGTGGCTGATGGCCTTGGTGCAGATGAAATCGTGATCGACATAGCCGCCCCACAGATCCTCAGGTCCTTTGACGCCCAATTGCCCCGCCTGCGCCGCGCCGACCAGCGTCTGGGTGGGTAATAGATAGAGGTCGCGCCCACTGTGCAGCTCAGGGTTATAGCTGCCGCCATATTTGAGCCCGAGGACGTGCGCCAGCCAACGGGCCAGGGCGCGGTTGGTTTCCACCTCGTGCAAGGGCGCTTGCGGACGGATTGAATGCGCCACCACGATTTTTTTGCGATTTGTCGGGGTCATGCGTCCCCCTTGGCTGTGCTGCCATGTGTGTAGGGAAACGGTAGCAGGGATCAAGCCAAGGCGGCGTTTGTTTAAACGCCCGGGGAATCAAACGGTTGCGGGAAAAGCGATAGCACTTGGCCTGCTTTATTCTGCACGAAGTGCTCAAGGTGTCGCGGCGTTCTGCACGATTTCAGGCTTGGGTCTTGGTGGGTGTCACGCCAAAACGGTTGCGGTAGTCGCTTGGCGCCAGTCCGGTGATTTTCTTGAAGATGGCGCGGAAGGCACCGGGGTCCTGGTAACCCACGGTCCAGGCAATGTGGTCAATGGTGCCGTTGGTAAATTCGAGCATCTGCCGTGCCTTGCCGACCCGCAAGTGTTGGCAGTATTCGGTGGGTTTCAAGCCGGTAGCGGCGCGAAACCGTCGCAAGAACGTGCGTTCCTCAAGGCCCGCCTCCTGCGCCATAGTGACCAACGAAACATCCACCGCACCGCTGGCCTGCAGCCAATGCTGCACCTTGAGAATCGCGCTGTCGCCATGAGCGAGGATCGGCGCAAAGTTACTCCCGCATTCACTGGCGCTGTCGCTGTGTTCGATCACCAGGAAACGCGCAGTGCTGGCAGCGATGCTCGGGCCGAGCAAACGGTCCACCAGGCGCAGGCCCAGTTCGGACCAGGCCATGAGGCCGGCGGTGGTGATCAGGTCGCCGTCGTCGACGATGGGTTTGTCGGCTTCCAGGCGAATCGCCGGATAACGGGCGGCGAAGGATTTGGCCGACGTCCAGTGCGTGGTGGCGCTGCGCCCGTCCAACAGGCCGCTTTCCGCCATCAGGATCGATCCCACGCACACCCCGCCCAGAATGGTCCCGGTGCGGTGTTGCTGGCGCAGCCAATCCAGCAATTCGGCGGACGCCTGGCCCTCGGAAAAGCCAGCAATGGAGGGTGGAATCAGCAAGGCTGTCAGCGCCTGACCGGAGCCGGGCTGGCTGTCGAATACACGGGTCGGCGCATGGCCTTTTTCGGCCTGCCAATGACTGATGCGCAGAGACGGCAGTTGCTCGGACTGATGCTCGGCCGCAATCCGGTTGGCGACCGCGAACAGGTCGGTCAAGCCATGCACGGCGGCCATTTGCGCACCGCTGTAGATCAGCACGCCGAGCTCGACGATCGCCATTGTCAGTTTTCCCTCTGTTATTGTCGGTGCGGCCAATCCCCAGGCGCCGCGCCAGCCAGGATACTGGACGCATCAACCCTCACAAGGAAACCAACATGGCCAAGCAAGCACTCATCCTAATCGATATCCAGAACGACTACTTCCCCCAGGGCAAGTGGCCGCTTGACGGAGTGGACGCAGCGGCGGACAAGGCACAACAAGTGCTCCAGGCGTTTCGCCAGGCCGGCGATGCGGTGATTCATGTACGTCACGAATTCACCTCCGACGATGCGCCCTTCTTCACCCCGGGTTCGGAAGGTGCGCATCTGCACCCCAAGGTATTGAACCAGGCCGATGAGCCGGTGGTGCTCAAGCATTTCGTCAATGCGTTCCGCGAAACCAACCTGCGGGCGCTGCTGGAACAACGCAGCATCACCGAACTGGTGGTGGTGGGCAGCATGAGCCATATGTGCATCGACGGCGTGGTGCGCGCCGCGTCGGACCTGGGCTACAGCGTGACCGTTATCCACGATGCCTGCGCGACGCGGGACCTGGAATTCAATGGCACCACTGTTCCGGCAGCCCAGGTGCATGCGGCGTTTATGTCGTCGTTAGGGTTTGCTTATGCGAGCGTGGTGTCGGCGGAACAGTTCTTGTCCGCCGATTGATCGCCCCCGCTCTTACCGGGTAGCAATGATGAACAAGCGCGGGAATGGCAGCAACACCGTGCCATCGGCCAACGCTGGATAAGCCTTGGTGATCCGCGCCAGGTATTCATCGAGGAAGGCGCTCTTTTCTGATTCAGTCAGGGGCGCCAGAAATGGGCGCAACGCCGACCCCTTGAACCACTCCACCACCGCAGCAGAACCGGCCAGCGGATGGTGGTAAGTGGTGCGCCATACATCTACCGTGGAGCAGTGTTTGCTCAACAGCTCAAAGTAGTAGCTCGCGGTATGGCGCTCGTTGTGTTTCACCGCGCCGATCTTTTCAGCCCATGGGCCGTCCGCCGCCACTTCCCGCGCCAGCTTGTGGGCCGGTTCATCGAGGTTGTCGGGCGTCTGCACCGCCAGGGTGCCGCCTGGCGTCAACTGGTTTACCAGGTGCGGATACAGCGTGGCATGGTCGGGCAGCCATTGCAGCGATGCATTGGCAAGGATGACGTCGAATGTCTGCGCCGGGTTCCAGGCGCCGATATCAGCCAATTCGAAGTTCAACCCAGGCAGGCGCTTACGGGCGTCGACCAGCATGTCATCGGAGCTGTCCATGCCGGTGACCAATGCCTGTGAAAAACGCTCGGCCAACACCTCAGTGGAATTGCCCGGGCCGCATCCCAGGTCGACGGCGCTGCGCACGTCACCCTCAGGGATGGCCGCTACCAGATCCCGGACGGGACGGGTGCGCTGCTGTTCGAACATCGAGTATTGCTTGGCTGACCAGGTCATTGCGGCGTTCCTTCTTCTGTGAGGAGTGACGACAGCCTAAATCTTGTGATCCATGAGAACAAATGCCAGGATTGAGCATCTCCCATACCTGAAAAGTATTCCTATGCTGGAGCTCAGGCAGCTCAAGGCCTTCGTCGCGATTGCCGAAGAAGGCTATATCACCCGTGCCGCAGAACGACTGGGCATGCAGCAACCGCCGTTGACGCGATTGCTGCAAAGCCTGGAAGCCGAGTTGGGCGTGGTGTTGATGGAGCGGCTGCCACGGGGCGTGCGCCCGACCACTGCGGGTTTGGCCTTGCTGGAAGAGGCGCGACATATCTTGGCCAGTGTCGATGGTGTGGCCGACATCGTGCGCCGCGCTGCCCGTGGTGAACGTGGACGCTTGGCCATTGGCTTCACCAGCTCTGCTGCCTTGCATCCATTTGTTCCCAGCGTGTTGCGCCTGTTTCGGGAAACCTTTGTCGGTGTTTCTGTTGTTTTGGAAGAAGCTGGCACTGGTGAACTGCTGGACGCGCTGCTCCATGAAAAACTCGACGCGGCATTTATCCGCTCGCCGCTAAGCGGGACGCAAGCGTTGCAGGATCAGCCGATTCTGGTGGAGCCGATGTTGCTGGCGCTGCCCACTGATCATCCGCTGGCTATCGATCCGTCGATGCCGCTGCCGTTGGCGGCATTGGCCACCGAGGCGTTTGTGTTGTATCGGCGCCGGGTGGGGCTTGGGCTGTATGACGCGATTCTGGTGGCGTGTCGCGAGGCGGGTTTCAGCCCGCAGGTTGTGCAAGAGGCGCCACGCATGACGGCAACGTTGAGCCTGGTGGCTGCGGGGCTTGGGGTTTCGATTGTGCCCGCGTCCATGCAGCGGTTGCGGGGTGACGGGATTGTTTATCGGGAGCTTTCGGAATGTCGGAGCCTGGTAGCGCCATTGCACCTGGCTACGCGGGTGGGCGATACGTCGTCGGTGCTGGAGCGGTTCCGGGAGTTGGTGGTGAGCGCCGCATCTACCGATGAGTAGCCGGTTGCCAGCCACGAAATGAAAAACCCCCGAGGCAAAGGCCATCGGGGGTTTTCAGGTGTTACGCGACAGTTCGGGTCTCAAGCGACCTTAGAACGGAATATCGTCATCAAAGCTGTCGAAGTCGGCTGCCGGCTGAGGAGCGGCCTGCTGTGGCGCTGGACGCGACTCACGCTGTGGCTGCTGGGTTGGCTGCGGACGCGACTGCTGCTGTGGACGCGGTGCCGAGTTGGACATGCCGCCCTGGCCCTGTTGGTCGCCCTGTGGACGGCCGCCCAGCAGCTGCATGGTGCCTTGCATGTCGACCACGATTTCAGTGGTGTAACGCTTGATACCGTCTTTTTCCCACTCGCGGGTTTGCAGTTTGCCTTCGATGTAGACCTGCGAACCTTTGCGCAGGTATTCACCGGCGATCTCTGCAACCTTGCCGAACATCGACACACGGTGCCATTCGGTTTTCTCGACCTTCTGGCCGGTTTGCTTGTCGGTCCACTGCTCGCTGGTCGCCAGACTCAGGTTGGTCACGGCGTTACCGTTCGGCAAGTAGCGAACTTCGGGATCCTGGCCGCATGTACCGACCAATATGACTTTGTTAACCCCACGGGCCATAACGTTCTCCTAGGCTGGGCGCGCTGTCGGCACTGGGTTGACCAGTTGCTCGAGCGTCGCGCGATCCAATAATTCGGTGTCCAATTTGATGTAAATGGCCGCCTCTTCAGCAACCACGACTGCATCTGTTACCCCAACGACGGCCTTCAGGCGCTCTACCAGACCAGCTTCACGAATCGCTTCGGGCGATAACGGCAGACGCAGGCTTGTGACGTATGGGGGTTCGCGCATGGTAACAGCAAAGGCCAGCCAAAGTGCAGCCAGCCCGGCGCATCCAAGGAACACAACCGACAAACCGCCATGCTGGAACATCCAGCCGCCCATGATCCCGCCCAGTGCAGAACCAAGGAACTGGCTGGTGGAATACACGCCCATCGCTGTGCCTTTGCCGCCGGCCGGTGAAACCTTACTGATCAGCGAAGGCAATGAAGCCTCCAGCAGGTTGAACGCGGTGAAGAACACCACCGTGCCGATCACCAGCGCCCGCAGGCTGTCGCCGAACTGCCAGAAGAATAGCTCAGTGAGCATCAAAGTCGCGACGGCGCCCAGCAGAACTCGTTTCATTTTGCGTTTCTTCTCGCCATAGATGATGAACGGGATCATGGCGAAGAACGAAATCAGCAGCGCGGTGAGGTAGACCCACCAGTGCTGCTCCTTGGGCAGCCCGGCTTTTTGCACCAGGGCCAGGGGCAAGGCGACGAAGCTGCACATCAGCATCGCGTGTAATACGAAGATACCCAAATCCAGGCGCAGCAGGTCCGGGTGCTTGAGGGTGGGCAACAGCGCTTGTTTCGCGACGCCCGACTCACGATGCTGCAGCGGCCCGGTGGAATGCGGCACCATAAAGGCAACGATCACAATGCCGAACAACGCCATGCCACCCGTCGCCAGAAACAGGCCGTGCAAGCCGAACGCGCGGGTCAGCAGCGGGCCGACCACCATCGCCACGGCGAACGAAAGACCAATGGTCATGCCGATCATGGCCATGGCCTTGGTGCGGTGTTGTTCGCGGGTCAGATCGGAGAGCAGCGCCATGACGGCGGCGGAAATCGCGCCCGCGCCCTGCAGGACACGTCCGGCGATCACGCCCCAGATCGAGTCGGCATTGGCCGCGAGCACACTGCCCAGGGCGAATACGATCAAGCCCAGGTAGATCACCGGCCGGCGGCCGATGCGGTCGGAAATGACGCCAAACGGAATCTGAAACAGCGCCTGGGTCAGGCCATAGGCGCCAATCGCCAGGCCGATCAGGGCCGGGGTCGCTCCTGCGAGATCCATTCCATAGGTCGCCAGCACCGGCAACACCATAAACATGCCAAGCATACGGAATGCGAACACCAGGGCCAGACCGCTTGCTGCGCGGGTCTCGCTGCCACTCATGCGTTCGCTGTGGGGATCGTGCATGGATAAACCTCGTGTGAACCGGCGGCGATTCTACCAGTCCCATCGATTGAGAGGGTATATGCGGCGCTTTGCCGCGCAGCTTTCATGTAAGGCTGCACCCGGCACTTTGACAGTGTATATTCATCCAGTCTTTAGCCGTATACTCCTGCATTATTTACGCCCGCCGTGCGAGGCCATCTTGGACAAGATCCTGATTCGTGGGGCTCGAACCCACAACCTGAAGAACATCGACCTGACCCTGCCACGGGACAAACTGATCGTCATCACCGGCTTGTCCGGGTCCGGCAAGTCGTCCCTGGCGTTTGACACGCTGTACGCCGAAGGCCAGCGCCGCTACGTGGAATCCCTGTCGGCCTATGCCCGCCAGTTCCTGTCGATGATGGAAAAGCCCGACGTTGACACCATTGAAGGCCTGTCGCCCGCGATTTCCATCGAACAGAAATCCACGTCCCATAACCCGCGTTCCACCGTGGGCACCATCACCGAAATCTACGACTACCTGCGTCTGCTGTATGCCCGCGTGGGTATTCCCCGTTGCCCGGACCACGACATTCCCCTGGAAGCCCAGACCGTCAGCCAGATGGTCGACTTGGTGCTGGCCCAGCCGGAAGGCGCCAAGTTGATGCTGCTGGCACCGGTGATTCGCGAGCGCAAGGGTGAACATCTTTCCGTCTTCGAAGAGCTGCGTGCGCAAGGTTTTGTCCGCGCCCGGATCAACGGCAAGCTCTATGAGCTGGACGAAGCGCCGAAGCTGGATAAGCAGAAGAAGCACTCGATTGATGTAGTGGTCGACCGCTTCAAGGTGCGTGCCGATTTGCAGCAGCGTCTGGCGGAATCCTTCGAGACCGCACTGAAGCTGGCGGACGGTATCGCCCTGGTAGCGCCAATGGACGACGAGCCAGGGGAAGAAATCATCTTCTCCGCGCGTTTCGCCTGCCCGATCTGCGGTCATGCCATCAGCGAGCTGGAGCCGAAGCTGTTTTCCTTCAACAATCCGGCTGGCGCCTGCCCGACCTGTGATGGCTTGGGGGTTAAGCAATTCTTCGACATCAAGCGCCTGGTCAATGGTGACCTAACACTGGCGGAAGGTGCGATACGCGGCTGGGACAGGCGTAACGTCTATTACTTCCAGATGCTGGGTTCGCTGGCCTCGCACTATAAGTTCAGCCTCGAAGTGCCCTTCAACGAGCTGACGGCCGAACATCAGAAATTCATCCTGCATGGCAGCGGTTCGCAGAACGTCGACTTCAAGTACTTGAACGACCGTGGCGATATCGTCAAACGCTCCCACCCGTTCGAAGGCATCGTGCCGAACCTGGAGCGGCGCTACCGCGAGACCGAATCCGCCAGCGTGCGCGAAGAACTGGCCAAGTTCCTCAGCACCCAGCCGTGCCCGGATTGCCGTGGCACGCGCCTGCGCCGTGAAGCGCGGCACGTATGGGTCGGCGAGAAGACACTGC
The DNA here is from genome assembly GCF_034044025.1 of Pseudomonas sp. SED1. NCBI lineage: Bacteria > Pseudomonadati > Pseudomonadota > Gammaproteobacteria > Pseudomonadales > Pseudomonadaceae > Pseudomonas > Pseudomonas sp. SED1. Next base: position 37,153 of record NZ_JAXCIS010000140.1, on the reverse strand, counting down.
CGGCGGTGACCAACCTGCCGATTGGCGATGCCTGCGAATACTTCGGCACACTGAAGCTGACGGGCCGCCGCGGGGAGATTGCCGACAAGATCCTCAAGGAGATTCGTGAGCGGCTGCAGTTCCTGGTTAACGTTGGGCTGGACTATCTGTCGCTGGACCGCAGTGCGGATACGCTCTCCGGTGGTGAAGCCCAGCGGATTCGCTTGGCCAGCCAGATTGGCGCCGGTCTGGTGGGTGTGTTGTACATCCTCGATGAGCCATCGATTGGTTTGCATCAACGGGACAACGATCGCCTGCTGGGTACGCTGAAGCACCTGCGGGACATCGGCAACACGGTGATCGTGGTTGAGCACGACGAAGATGCGATTCGCCTGGCCGACTATGTGGTCGACATCGGCCCGGGCGCGGGTGTGCACGGTGGGCATATTGTCGCCGAGGGCACGCCGGCAGAAGTGATGGCGCATCCTGACTCGCTGACCGGCAAATACTTGTCGGGCCGTGTGAAGATCGCCGTGCCGGCCAAGCGTACGCCGCGCAACAAGAAGATGGCACTGCACCTCAAAGGCGCCCGTGGCAACAACTTGCGCAATGTCGATCTGGAAATCCCGCTGGGACTGCTGACCTGCGTGACCGGTGTATCCGGTTCAGGCAAGTCGACACTGATCAACAACACGCTGTTTCCACTGAGCGCCACTGCACTGAACGGCGCGACGACTCTTGAAGCCGCCGCTCATGACAGCATCAAGGGTCTGGAGCACCTGGATAAGGTGGTCGATATCGACCAAAGCCCGATTGGCCGCACACCGCGTTCCAACCCGGCGACCTACACCGGGTTGTTCACACCGATTCGCGAGCTGTTCGCCGGTGTGCCGGAATCCCGCTCCCGCGGTTACGGGCCTGGCCGGTTCTCGTTCAACGTCAAGGGCGGGCGCTGTGAGGCGTGCCAGGGCGATGGCTTGATCAAGGTTGAGATGCACTTCCTGCCGGACATCTACGTGCCGTGCGACGTGTGCAAGAGCAAGCGCTACAACCGCGAAACCCTGGAGATCAAGTACAAGGGCAAGAGCATCCACGAAACCCTCGAGATGACGATCGAGGAAGCCCGGGTGTTCTTTGACGCGGTACCGGCTCTGGCGCGCAAGCTGCAGACGCTGATGGATGTCGGCCTGTCGTACATCAAGCTCGGGCAGTCGGCGACCACGCTGTCGGGTGGTGAAGCGCAGCGGGTCAAGCTGTCCCGCGAGCTGTCCAAGCGTGATACCGGCAAGACCCTGTATATCCTCGATGAGCCGACCACTGGTTTGCACTTCGCGGATATTCAGCAACTGCTGGATGTGCTGCATCGCTTGCGTGACCACGGCAATACGGTGGTGGTGATCGAGCACAACCTGGATGTGATCAAGACCGCCGACTGGCTGGTGGACCTGGGGCCGGAAGGCGGCTCCAAAGGTGGGCAGATCATTGCGGTCGGCACACCGGAGCAAGTGTCGGAGATGAAGCAGTCTCACACCGGCTTCTATCTCAAGCCGCTGCTGGCCCGCGACAAGGACTGATTGTTCAGGCCCACGAAAAAGCCCCTGTCACTTACACAGTGACAGGGGCTTTTTTGTAGCCGGAGAAATCAGAACTGCGATTGCAGATAGTTCTCCAGGCCAATCAACTTGATCAGGCCCAACTGCTTTTCCAGCCAGTAGGTGTGATCTTCTTCGGTGTCGTTCAACTGCACCCGCAGGATTTCCCGCGTGACGTAGTCGTTGTGCTGCTCGCAGAGCTCGATGCCCTTACAGAGCGCGGCACGGACCTTGTACTCAAGGCGCAGGTCGCTGGCGAGCATCTCTGGCACCGTGGTGCCGGTGTCCAGGTCGTCGGGACGCATACGCGGCGTGCCTTCGAGCATCAGGATACGGCGCATCAGCGCGTCGGCGTGCTGCGCCTCTTCTTCCATTTCATGGTTGATACGCTCGTAGAGCTCGGTAAAGCCCCAGTCTTCGTACATCCGCGAGTGAATGAAATATTGGTCACGAGCTGCCAGTTCGCCCGTCAGCAACGTGTTGAGGTAATCGATTACGTCGGGGTGACCTTGCATCGCCCTACATCTCCCTGCTTGAAAGTCTGTAGTTTGAACCATGATGACACGGAGGTCACGGGACCAACGGCAGAAAAGTGAAGATTTCCGGTGAAAAGTAGCTGAAATAACGCAAAAACCGCCCAAATGAGGGCGGTTCTGCTTATCGTTTAGAGTTAGTTAAGCGATACACCCAGTGCAGATGCGATCCCTTCTCCATAAGCCGGATCGGCCTTGAAGAAGTATTGCAACTGGCGCTGCACCACATCGCTGGAAACACCCGCCATGGCGCCGGCGATATTGTTGATCAGCAGGGCTTTCTGCTCATCATTCATCAGGCGGAACAGCGCACCGGCGTGGCTGTAGTAATCGGTGTCTTCGCGGTGATCGTAACGATCAGCCGCGCCGCTTAGGGCCAAAGACGGCTCCGCATATTGAGGGGCCTGCTTCGGTGCATCGGCATAGCTGTTTGGCTCGTAGTTAGGAGCCGCACCGCCATTGGCGCCGAATGCCATCGAACCGTCGCGCTGGTAGCTATTGACCGGGCTACGTGGCGCGTTCACCGGCAGGTGCTGGTGGTTGGTACCTACACGGTAGCGGTGGGCATCAGCGTAAGCGAACACACGGCCTTGCAGCATGCGGTCTGGGGACAAGCCAACACCCGGGACCATGTTGCTTGGACCGAAAGCCGCTTGCTCAACTTCAGCAAAGTAGTTCAGCGGGTTGCGGTTCAACTCCAGCTCGCCGACTTCGATCAGCGGGAACTCTTTCTGCGACCAGGTCTTGGTCACGTCGAACGGGTTCTCGTAGTGAGCGTTCGCCTGGGCTTCCGTCATGATCTGGATGCAGACGCGCCATTTCGGGAAATCACCGCGCTCGATAGCGCCGAACAGATCACGCTGGGCGTAATCAGGGTCGGTACCCGCCAGGCGTGCAGCCTCAGCCGGTGCCAGGTTCTTGATACCTTGCTTGGTCTTGTAGTGCCACTTCACCCAGTGACGCTCGCCATTGGCGTTGATCAGGCTGTAGGTGTGGCTGCCGAAGCCATGCATGTGACGGTAGCCATCAGGGATCCCACGGTCCGAAAACAGGATGGTGACCTGGTGCAGCGCCTCAGGGGAGTGCGACCAGAAGTCCCACATCATCTGCGCACTTTTCAGGTTGCTTTGCGGCAGGCGCTTTTGGGTGTGAATGAAGTCCGGGAATTTCAGCGGATCACGGATGAAGAACACCGGGGTGTTGTTGCCAACGATGTCCCAGTTGCCTTCTTCGGTGTAGAACTTCAAGGCGAAACCACGTGGGTCGCGCTCAGTATCAGCCGAACCGCGCTCGCCACCTACCGTGGAAAAGCGCAGGAAGGTCGGCGTTTGCTTACCCACAGACTCGAACAGCTTGGCGCTGGTGTACTGAGTGATGTCTTGGGTGACGGTGAAGGTACCGTAAGCACCCGAGCCTTTAGCGTGTACGCGACGCTCAGGGATATTTTCACGGTTGAAGTGCGCGAGCTTCTCGATCAGATGAAAATCGTCGAGCAGCAATGGGCCGCGTGGGCCGGCCGAACGGGAATTCTGGTTATCGGCAACGGGGGCGCCGCTGGCCGTAGTAAGGGTTTTATTCTGGCTCATGCTCAATCTTCCTCAGGTCAGTCTTGGAACTGCCGGCTAATCGGCTTGGGGGGAGTATTGACCAGGAAGATGACACCATCAAATTCATTAAATCATGAGCATCGATAGAAATTAACTAACGAACCATCCGAACGGATAGCTAAAACCGGATTCATGAGCCGAATGCGCATTCGCTCGGGGGTAATTCGAGTTTTCTAACGCGCACAAAAAACCGGGCACTAGGCCCGGTTCTTCGTTACAGACTGACGTCTTACTCAGCGGATACAGCTTCACCGCCAACTGGACGATCGATCAGCTCAACGTACGCCATAGGCGCGTTGTCACCAGCGCGGAAACCGCACTTGAGGATGCGCAGGTAGCCACCCTCACGGGTAGCGTAACGCTTGCCCAGGTCGTTGAAGAGCTTACCAACGATAGCTTTCGAACGAGTACGGTCGAAAGCCAAACGGCGGTTAGCCAGGCTGTCTGTCTTGGCCAAAGTAATCAGCGGCTCAGCAACGCGACGCAGTTCTTTAGCTTTCGGCAGTGTAGTTTTGATCAGCTCGTGCTCGAACAGCGACACCGCCATGTTCTGGAACATAGCCTTACGGTGCGAGCTGGTACGGCTCAGGTGACGACCACTTTTACGATGACGCATGGTTCATTCCTTACCAAACTCACGTTCGGTGATTACGACGATCAGGCAGTCGCCTTGTCGTCCTTCTTAAGACTTGCAGGCGGCCAGTTGTCGAGGCGCATGCCGAGGGACAGACCGCGGGAGGCCAGAACGTCCTTGATTTCAGTCAAGGATTTCTTGCCCAGGTTCGGAGTCTTCAACAGTTCTACTTCGGTGCGCTGAATCAGATCGCCGATGTAGTAAATGTTTTCCGCCTTAAGGCAGTTAGCCGAACGTACAGTCAGTTCCAGATCGTCAACCGGGCGAAGCAGGATCGGATCGATCTCGTCTTCCTGCTCGATTACCACTGGTTCGCTGTCACCTTTGAGGTCGACGAACGCAGCCAACTGCTGTTGCAGAATGGTTGCAGCGCGGCGGATAGCCTCTTCAGGATCCAGAGTACCGTTGGTTTCCAGATCAATAACCAGCTTGTCCAGGTTAGTACGCTGCTCGACACGGGCGTTTTCCACCACGTATGCGATACGGCGAACCGGGCTGAACGAAGAGTCGAGCTGCAAGCGACCAATGCTGCGGCTTTCGTCTTCATCGCTCTGACGCGAGTCGGCCGGTTCATAACCACGACCACGAGCTACGGTGAGCTTCATGTTCAGGGCGCCGTTAGACGCCAGGTTAGCGATTACGTGATCGGGATTAACGATCTCGACATCATGATCCAGCTGAATATCGGCAGCGGTAACCACCCCCGAACCCTTCTTCGACAAGGTCAGCGTAACTTCGTCACGGCCGTGCAGCTTGATAGCCAGACCTTTAAGGTTCAACAGGATTTCAATTACGTCTTCCTGTACACCTTCGATGGCGCTGTACTCGTGGAGCACACCGTCAATCTCGGCCTCGACTACTGCACAGCCGGGCATTGAGGACAACAGGATGCGGCGCAGCGCGTTGCCCAGGGTGTGGCCAAAACCACGCTCGAGAGGCTCGAGAGTGATCTTGGCGCGGGTTGGACTGACAACCTGCACATCAATGTGACGGGGTGTCAGGAACTCATTTACCGAAATCTGCATGGATGCACCTATTTTCTAGCCCTTACTTGGAGTAGAGCTCGACAATCAGGCTTTCGTTGATGTCGGCGGACAGATCACTGCGAGCAGGAACGTTCTTGAAAACGCCCGACTTCTTCTCAGTGTCTACTTCTACCCATTCTACGCGGCCACGTTGGGCACACAGATCGAGAGCTTGGACAATGCGAAGTTGATTTTTTGCTTTCTCGCGAATCGCGACCACGTCACCAGCACGAACCTGGTACGACGGGACGTTAACGGTTTGGCCGTTTACGCTGACGGATTTGTGCGATACCAGCTGACGGGATTCGGCACGAGTCGAACCAAAGCCCATACGGTATACAACGTTGTCCAGACGGCATTCGAGCAGTTGCAGCAGGTTTTCACCGGTTGCACCTTTCTTGCCAGCAGCTTCTTTGTAGTAGCCGCTGAACTGACGCTCGAGAACGCCGTAGATACGACGGACCTTCTGCTTTTCACGCAGTTGGGTGCCGTAATCGGACTGGCGACCGCGGCGTTGGCCGTGGATACCAGGTGCTGCTTCAATGTTGCACTTCGATTCGATCGCGCGCACGCCGCTCTTCAGAAAGAGATCGGTGCCTTCACGACGAGCGAGTTTGCATTTTGGACCAATGTAACGAGCCATTCTTTACAATCTCCTGGATTACACGCGGCGCTTCTTCGGCGGACGGCACCCGTTGTGCGGGATTGGCGTCACGTCGGTGATGCTGGCGATCTTATAGCCACAGCCGTTCAATGCACGGACAGCAGACTCACGACCTGGACCTGGACCTTTGACGTTGACGTCGAGGTTTTTCAGGCCATATTCCAGCGCAGCTTGACCAGCACGTTCAGCAGCTACTTGAGCAGCAAACGGGGTGGACTTGCGGGAACCGCGGAAACCCGAACCACCGGAGGTAGCCCAAGAAAGCGCGTTACCTTGACGGTCGGTGATGGTCACGATTGTGTTGTTAAAAGATGCATGGATGTGGGCGATGCCATCAACCACTGTCTTTTTAACTTTTTTACGAGGACGAGCAGCAGGTTTTGCCATGATTAATTTCCTGTCGATTCGCGTGGGCGATTACTTGCGGATCGGCTTACGCGGACCTTTACGGGTACGCGCGTTAGTCTTGGTACGCTGACCGCGTACTGGAAGACCACGACGATGACGCAGACCACGGTAGCAACCGAGGTCCATCAAACGCTTGATTTTCATGTTGATTTCGCGACGCAGGTCACCTTCAGTGGTGAACTTCGCCACTTCGCCACGCAACAGCTCAATCTGCTCGTCGCTCAGATCTTTGATCTTTGCGGCTGGGTTTACCCCAGTGTCTGCGCAAATTTTCTGCGCAGTAGTGCGACCAACACCATAGATGTAGGTCAGCGAGATAACAGTGTGCTTGTTATCTGGAATGTTAACGCCTGCAATACGGGCCATTCAGTGGGACTCCAATTGACAGCTACCTACGCCCCGGAAGCCAAGAAATAGGGCGCGAGATAATATCGCTGTAATAACAAATAATCAACCCGGCAGCGCACTAGCTGCCGGGCTTCAAGCGGATCACACTCAGCCTTGGCGCTGTTTGTGACGCGGTTCCGCGCTGCAAATTACTCGAACAACACCTTCGCGGCGAATAATTTTGCAGTTACGGCACAGCTTTTTCACCGATGCACGAACTTTCATCACCAACTCCTCGAACCTTATGGGTACTCAGCGCAACATGCCGCTGCCGTAACCCTTCAGGTTGGCTTTCTTCATCAGGGATTCGTACTGGTGCGAAACGAGGTGCGATTGTACTTGGGACATGAAGTCCATCACAACCACGACGACGATCAGCAACGAGGTCCCGCCAAGGTAGAACGGAACGTTTGCTGCAACCACCAGGAACTGGGGCAACAAGCACACGGCCGTCATATATAGAGCACCGAACATGGTCAAGCGAGTCAGAACGCCATCAATGTAGCGCGCAGACTGCTCACCTGGACGAATACCCGGAATAAAGGCACCGGACTTCTTCAGGTTTTCCGCTACGTCTTTCGGATTGAACATCAACGCCGTATAGAAGAAGCAGAAGAAAATAATCCCTGCACTAAACAGCAGAATATTCAACGGCTGACCAGGAGCGATCGACTGCGAGATGTCCTGCAACCAGCCCATACCTTCAGACTGACCGAACCAGGCACCCAACGAAGCCGGAAACAGCAAAATGCTGCTCGCGAAAATGGCGGGAATAACCCCGGCCATGTTCACTTTCAGCGGCAAGTGGCTGGTCTGCGCGGCAAAGACCTTGCGGCCCTGCTGACGCTTGGCGTAGTGAACAGCAATACGACGCTGGCCACGCTCAATGAACACCACAAAACCGATAATCGCTACTGCCAACAAACCGATGGCAACCAGGGCGAAGATATTGATATCACCCTGACGTGCAGACTCGAAAGACTGCCCAATCGCTCTCGGAAGACCGGCAACGATACCTGCGAAAATCAACATCGAGATACCGTTACCAACACCACGCTCAGTAATCTGCTCACCCAGCCACATCATGAACATCGCACCAGCCACAAAAGTGGATACCGCGACGAAATGGAAGCCAAAGTCACCAGTGAACGCAACACCCTGCCCGGCCAAGCCAACGGACATGCCGATAGCTTGGACCAGGGCGAGGATGACAGTGCCGTAGCGGGTGTACTGGCTTATCTTGCGACGGCCAGCTTCACCTTCCTTCTTCAACTGCTCCAGCTGCGGGCTAACGGCGGTCATCAGCTGCATGATGATCGATGCCGAGATGTACGGCATGATCCCCAGTGCAAAGATGCTCATCCGTTCCAGCGCGCCGCCGGAAAACATGTTGAACAAGCTAAGAATGGTCCCCTCATTCTGTCGAAACAGGTCTGCGAGTCGGTCCGGGTTGATACCTGGAACCGGGATGTGTGCGCCTATTCGGTAGACGATAATCGCCAGGAACAGAAAACGCAGACGAGCCCAAAGTTCAGACATACCGCCTTTGCCGAGCGCTGAGAGAGCACCTTGCTTAGCCATTTATTCCTCGAACTTGCCGCCAGCTGCTTCGATAGCCGAACGCGCACCTTTGGTGGCGCCGATTCCCTTGCCGATAGTGACAGCGCGAGTCACTTCACCGGACAGCATGATTTTCACACGCTGTACGTTGACGTTGATCACGTTGGCATCTTTCAGGGTCTGCACGGTAACGATGTCGCCTTCCACTTTGGCCAGCTCGGACAAACGCACTTCTGCGCGATCCATGGCTTTCAGGGAAACGAAACCGAACTTCGGCAGGCGACGATGCAGCGGCTGTTGACCGCCTTCAAAGCCTGGAGCGATGGTGCCACCGGAGCGGGAGGACTGACCTTTGTGGCCACGGCCACCGGTCTTGCCCAAACCACTACCGATACCACGGCCCGGACGATGCTTTTCGCGACGGGAACCCGGCGCTGGACTCAGATCATTGAGTTTCATCGAATTAACCCTCGACACGCAGCATGTAGTAAGCCTTGTTGATCATCCCGCGATTCTCGGGAGTATCAAGTACTTCTACAGTGTGACCGATGCGACGCAGACCCAAACCCTTAACGCACAATTTGTGGTTAGGGATGCGGCCGGTCATGCTTTTGATCAGCGTTACTTTAACGGTAGCCATGATCAGAAGATCTCCTTGACGCTTTTGCCACGCTTGGCGGCAATGGATTCAGGAGACTGCATAGCCTTCAAACCTTTGAAAGTGGCGTGAACCACGTTTACCGGGTTAGTCGAGCCGTAGCACTTGGCCAGAACGTTCTGAACGCCAGCAACTTCGAGGACAGCACGCATAGCGCCGCCAGCGATGATACCGGTACCTTCAGAAGCAGGCTGCATGTACACCTTCGAAGCGCCGTGAGCGGACTTCATTGCGTACTGCAGCGTGGTGCCGTTCAGATCAACTTGGATCATGTTGCGACGAGCAGCTTCCATTGCCTTCTGGATCGCAGCAGGCACTTCACGTGACTTGCCACGGCCGAAGCCAACGCGCCCTTTACCATCACCAACCACGGTCAACGCGGTGAAAGTGAAGATACGGCCGCCTTTAACGGTTTTGGCTACGCGGTTAACTTGAACCAGCTTCTCAATGTAGCCTTCGTCGCGCTTTTGGTCGTTATTTGACATAACTTAGAACTCCAGCCCAGCTTCACGAGCAGCATCAGCCAGCGCTTTCACGCGGCCGTGGTACTTGAAGCCAGAGCGGTCGAAAGCCACTTGCGAGACGCCAGCGGCCTTAGCACGCGTAGCGACCAGCTGGCCAACCTTAGTGGCCGCGTCGATGTTGCCAGTGGCACCATCACGCAGTTCTTTATCCAAAGTCGAGGCGCTTGCCAGGACTTTGTTGCCGTCGGCCGAGATGACCTGGGCGTAGATGTGCTGCGACGAGCGGAACACGCAGAGACGCACGACTTCGAGTTCGTGCATTTTCAGGCGTGCTTTGCGAGCGCGACGCAGTCGAGTAACTTTTTTGTCGGTCATTTGCTATGCCCTACTTCTTCTTGGCTTCTTTACGACGGACGACTTCGTCCGCGTAGCGCACACCTTTGCCTTTGTACGGCTCTGGTGGACGGAAGTCGCGGATCTCAGCGGCCACCTGACCTACCAGCTGCTTATCAATACCCTTGATCAGGATATCGGTTTGGCTTGGGGTCTCAGCGGTGATGCCTTCCGGCAGTTCGTAATCCACTGGGTGCGAGAAGCCAAGGGCCAGGTTCAAAACCGTGCCTTTTGCTTGCGCTTTGTAACCAACACCGACCAGCTGGAGCTTACGCTCGAAGCCTTGGCTTACGCCTTGGACCATGTTGTTTACCAACGCACGAGTGGTACCGGCCATTGCGCGAGTTTGTTGATCGCCATTGCGAGCAGCGAAACGCAGCTCACCAGCTTCTTCAACGATCTCAACGGACGAATGGATGTTCAGTTCCAGAGTGCCCTTGGCACCCTTCACCGAAAGCTGTTGGCCTGCGAATTTTACTTCGACACCGGCTGGCAGCTTAACGGGGTTCTTAGCGACGCGTGACATGCTTATCCCCCCTTAGAACACAGTGCAAAGAACTTCGCCGCCGACACCGGCAGCGCGCGCAGCACGATCCGTCATCACACCTTTGTTGGTGGAGACGATAGACACACCGAGACCGCCACGAACTTTTGGCAGATCATCGACGGACTTGTACTGACGCAGGCCTGGACGGCTAACGCGCTTCACTTCTTCGATGACCGGACGGCCTTCGAAGTACTTCAGCTCGATGGACAGCAGTGGTTTGATTTCGCTGCTGATCTGATAACCCGCAATGTAGCCTTCGTCTTTCAGGACTTTGGCAACAGCAACCTTCAACGTGGAAGATGGCATGCTTACGACGGACTTTTCAGCCATCTGGGCATTACGGATACGAGTTAGCATGTCCGCTAACGGGTCCTGCATACTCATGGCTAGACGCTCCTAATACAAAAAAATTAGCCTTGCGGCCATTACGTGTCGCCGAGAATCTCCGAGCACAAAACACACGGGCTCAGGCGAGCCGCGTATTTTAGACACACTCCGGAAATGAAACAAGCCCCAAAAGGGGCTTGTTCCAGATTCTAGGCCACCGGCGGTCAGTATCTTGCGATCCTGACCGCCGAGACTTCGAAAGTACTTACCAGCTGGCTTTAACCAGACCTGGTACGTCACCACGCATTGCCGCTTCACGCAGTTTGTTACGGCCGAGGCCGAACTTGCGGTAAACGCCGTGTGGACGACCGGTCAGGCGGCAGCGGTTACGCATGCGCGAAGCGCTTGCGTCACGTGGCTGCTTCTGCAGAGCAACTGTAGCTTCCCAACGTGCTTCTGGACTTGCGTTCAGATCAACGATGATTGCTTTCAGTGCTGCACGCTTCTTGGCGTACTTGGCAACCGTGAGCTGACGTTTCAGCTCGCGGTTTTTCATGCTCATCTTGGCCATGGTCCTACTCCAATCAGTTGCGGAACGGGAATTTGAACGCACGCAGTAGAGCGCGGCCTTCATCATCGTTCTTGGCAGTGGTGGTCAGGGTGATGTCCAGACCGCGGAGAGCATCGATCTTGTCGTAGTCGATTTCCGGGAAGATGATCTGCTCTTTAACGCCCATGCTGTAGTTACCACGACCATCGAAGGACTTGGCATTCAGGCCGCGGAAGTCGCGGACCCGAGGCAGGGAGATCGACAGCAGACGATCCAGGAATTCGTACATACGCTCACGGCGCAGAGTCACTTTGACGCCGATCGGCCAACCTTCACGGACTTTAAAGCCAGCGATGGATTTCCGAGCGTAAGTCACAACGACTTTTTGACCGGTGATCTTTTCCAGGTCGGCAACAGCATGCTCGATGACTTTTTTGTCACCGACCGCTTCGCCCAGACCCATGTTCAGGGTGATTTTTGTAACGCGTGGAACTTCCATCACGTTCGAAAGCTTAAGTTCTTCCTTAAGCTTCGGTGCGATTTCCTTCCAGTAAATCTCTTTTAGTCGTGCCATGGTCTTCTACCTAGCAGTGTTCAAGCATCAACCGCTTTTTGGGTCGACTTGAAGACACGAATTTTCTTGCCGTCTTCTACTTTGAAACCAACGCGATCAGCCTTGTTGGTTTCGCCGTTGAAAATGGCGACGTTAGAAGCGTCCAGTGGAGCTTCTTTTTCGACGATACCGCCTTGTACGCCCGACATCGGGTTAGGCTTGGTATGACGCTTGACCAGGTTCAGACCACCGATAACCAGACGGTTATTGGCGAGAACCTTAAGCACCTTACCGCGCTTACCTTTGTCTTTGCCGGCGATCACGATGATCTCGTCGTCACGACGAATCTTTTGCATGTCGGATCTCCTTACAGCACTTCTGGGGCGAGCGAGACGATCTTCATGAACTTCTCAGTACGAAGTTCACGGGTCACTGGCCCAAAGATACGGGTGCCGATCGGCTCTTGCTTGTTGTTCAGAAGAACAGCAGCGTTGCCATCAAAGCGGATAATAGAGCCATCAGCACGACGTACGCCGTGACGAGTGCGGACTACAACAGCAGTCATCACTTGGCCTTTTTTCACTTTACCGCGAGGAATTGCTTCCTTCACGGTAACTTTGATGATGTCACCGATACCAGCGTAACGACGATGGGAGCCACCCAGCACCTTGATGCACATAACGCGGCGTGCGCCGCTGTTATCGGCCACATCGAGCATGGATTGAGTCTGAATCATATAATTTCTCCGACCCCTAGTCCTTAGACTTCCACAGCGCGTTCGAGAACATCAACCAGTGCCCAAGACTTAGTCTTGGCCAGCGGACGAGTTTCACGAATAGTGACTTTGTCGCCGATGTGGCACTGATTGGTTTCGTCGTGCGCGTGCAGCTTAGTCGAACGCTTAACGTATTTACCGTAGATCGGGTGCTTTACGCGACGCTCGATCAGAACGGTGATGGTCTTGTCCATTTTGTCGCTGACAACACGGCCAGTCAGCGTACGGACGGTTTTTTCGGCTTCAGCCATGATTACTTACCTGCCTGCTGTTTGAGCACAGTCTTCACGCGAGCGATGTCACGCTTAACTTGCCGGAGCAGGTGAGACTGCCCCAACTGGCCAGTTGCTTTCTGCATACGCAGATTGAACTGGTCGCGCAGCAGGCCGAGCAGTTGCTCGTTAAGCTGCGGCGCGTCTTTTTCACGAAGTTCATTCGCTTTCATCACATCACCGTCCGTTTAACAAAGGCGGTGGCGAGCGGCAGCTTTGCAGCAGCCAGGGCAAAAGCCTCACGCGCCAGCTCTTCAGTTACACCCTCGATTTCATACAGGACTTTACCTGGCTGAATCTGGGCAACCCAGTACTCCACACTACCCTTACCTTTACCCATACGAACTTCGAGGGGCTTTTTGGAAATAGGCTTGTCCGGGAATACACGGATCCAGATCTTGCCGCCACGTTTAACGTGACGGGTCAGTGCACGACGCGCTGACTCGATCTGACGAGCGGTGAGACGACCACGAGCTACAGACTTCAGCGCATATTCGCCGAAGCTGACTTTGCTACCGCGCTGAGCCAGACCACGGTTGTGGCCTGTCATCTGCTTGCGGAACTTCGTACGCTTTGGTTGCAACATTTGGCGTACCCCTTACTTAGCAGCTTTTTTACGAGGCGCTGGTGCTTGTGGTTTCAGTTCTTCTTGGCGACCACCAATTACTTCGCCTTTGAAGATCCAAACCTTTACACCGATCACACCGTAAGTGGTGTGAGCTTCGTAGTTGGCATAGTCGATGTCGGCACGCAGGGTGTGCAGTGGCACACGACCTTCGCGATACCATTCAGTACGTGCGATTTCAGCACCGCCGAGACGACCGCTCACTTGGATTTTGATGCCTTTGGCACCAATGCGCATGGCGTTCTGTACAGCGCGCTTCATAGCGCGACGGAACATTACGCGACGCTCCAGCTGCTGAGCTACGCTCTGCGCAACCAGCATACCGTCGAGCTCCGGCTTGCGGATCTCTTCGATATTGATGTGCACAGGCACACCCATTTGCTTGGTCAGGTCCTGACGCAGTTTCTCAACATCTTCACCTTTCTTCCCGATAACGATACCTGGACGAGCGGTGTGGATGGTGATACGTGCAGTTTGAGCAGGACGATGGATATCGATACGGCTCACGGACGCGCTTTTTAGTTTGTCTTGGAGATACTCACGCACCTTCAGATCAGCGAACAAATAGTCCGCATAAGTCCGACCGTCTGCGTACCAGACGGAGGTGTGCTCCTTGACGATTCCCAGGCGAATGCCAATGGGATGTACTTTCTGACCCATCTCTTCGACTCCGTTACTTGTCAGCAACCTTGACAGTGATATGGCAAGACCGCTTGACGATGCGATCAGCTCGGCCTTTGGCACGAGGCATGATGCGCTTCAGCGAACGCCCTTCGTTGACGAAAACGGTGCTGACCTTAAGGTCATCAACGTCTGCGCCTTCGTTGTGCTCGGCGTTGGCTACGGCCGACTCCAGCACTTTCTTGATGATCTCGGCGGCTTTCTTACTGCTGAAAGCCAACAGGTTGAGCGCTTCGCCCACCTTCTTCCCGCGGATCTGGTCGGCGACCAAGCGGGCTTTCTGGGCGGAGATTCGAGCGCCCGACAACTTAGCGGCTACTTCCATCATTCCTTACCCCTTAACGCTTGGCTTTCTTGTCTGCCACGTGCCCACGATATGTGCGGGTACCGGCAAACTCGCCTAGTTTGTGGCCGACCATGTCTTCGTTCACGAGAACTGGAACATGTAGGCGACCGTTATGCACTGCAATGGTCAAACCGACCATTTGTGGCAGGATCATCGAACGACGCGACCAGGTTTTCACCGGTTTGCGATCGTTCTTTTCCGCCGCCACTTCGATCTTCTTCAGTAGGTGAAGATCAATAAAAGGACCTTTTTTCAGAGAACGTGGCACTGTCGTATCCCTCTATTTACTTGCGACGACGGACGATCATTTTGTCGGTACGCTTATTACCACGAGTCTTCGCGCCCTTAGTCGGGAAGCCCCATGGCGATACCGGATGACGACCACCAGAGGTACGACCTTCACCACCACCGTGTGGGTGGTCAACCGGGTTCATGGCAACACCACGAACGGTTGGGCGAACGCCACGCCAGCGTTTGGCACCAGCTTTACCCAACGAACGCAGGCTGTGCTCGGAGTTCGAGACTTCGCCCAGGGTCGCACGGCACTCAGCCAGTACTTTACGCATTTCACCAGAGCGCAGACGCAGGGTCACGTAGACACCTTCACGAGCGATCAGCTGAGCCGAAGCACCAGCGGAACGAGCGATTTGCGCGCCTTTACCCGGCTTCAATTCGATGCCGTGTACGGTGCTACCAACTGGAATGTTGCGCAGTTGCAGAGCGTTGCCCGGCTTGATCGGCGCCAAAGCACCTGCGATCAGCTGGTCACCAGCACTCACGCCTTTAGGGGCGATGATGTAGCGACGCTCGCCATCTGCGTACAGCAGCAGAGCGATGTGAGCAGTACGGTTTGGATCGTATTCGATACGCTCGACAGTGGCAGTGATGCCATCTTTGTCGTTGCGACGGAAGTCGACCAGACGATAATGCTGCTTATGGCCACCACCGATGTGACGAGTGGTAATGCGACCATTGTTGTTACGACCACCAGTCTTCGATTTCTTCTCGAGCAGCGGTGCGTGAGGAGCGCCTTTATGCAGCTCCTGGTTGACCACCTTGACCACAAAACGGCGGCCAGGGGAAGTCGGTTTGCATTTAACGATTGCCATGATGCACCCCTTCCTTACTCAGCACTGCTGCTGAAATCGAGATCTTGGCCTGGCTGAAGGGAGATAACTGCCTTCTTCCAGTCATTACGCTTGCCCAGACCGCGAGCAGTGCGCTTGCTCTTACCCAGAACATTCAGGGTAGTAACACGCTCTACTTTCACGCTGAACAGGCTTTCGACGGCCTTCTTGATTTCCAGCTTGGTTGCGTCAGTTGCAACCTTGAAAACGAACTGGCCTTTCTTGTCAGCCAGAACCGTAGCCTTTTCGGAAACGTGCGGGCCAAGCAGAACTTTAAATACGCGTTCCTGGTTCATCCCAGCAGCTCCTCGAATTTCTTCACGGCCGACACGGTGATCAACACCTTGTCGTATGCGATCAGACTAACTGGATCGGAACCTTGCACGTCACGTACATCAACGTGTGGCAGGTTGCGAGCAGCCAGGTACAGGTTCTGATCAACAGCTTCAGACACGATCAGGACGTCAGTCAGGCCCATGCCGTTCAGCTTGTTCAGCAGATCTTTGGTTTTCGGCGCTTCAACAGCGAAGTCCTGAACCACGACCAGACGATCAGTACGCACGAGTTCAGCAAGGATGGAGCGCAGTGCTGCGCGATACATCTTCTTGTTGAGCTTCTGGGTGTGATCCTGTGGACGTGCTGCGAAAGTGGTACCGCCGCCACGCCAAATTGGGCTACGGATAGTACCGGCACGAGCGCGGCCAGTACCTTTCTGACGCCAAGGGCGCTTACCGCCACCACGAACGTCGGAACGGGTCTTTTGCTGCTTGCTACCTTGACGGCCGCCGGCCATGTAGGCCACGACTGCTTGGTGAACCAGCGTCTCGTTGAATTCGCCGCCAAATGTCAGTTCGGAAACTTCGATCGCTTGAGCGTCATTTACATTTAATTGCATGTCAGCTTCCCCTTAACCGCGAGCCTTGGCCGCTGGACGTACAACCAGGTTGCCGCCAGTAGCGCCAGGAACAGCACCCTTGACCAACAACAGATTGCGTTCAGCGTCGACGCGCACTACTTCGAGGGACTGCACGGTCACGCGCTCAGCGCCCATATGACCGGACATTTTTTTGCCCTTGAATACACGACCAGGAGTCTGGCACTGGCCAATAGAGCCCGGGACGCGGTGGGAAACGGAGTTACCGTGAGTGTTGTCTTGGCCACGGAAATTCCAACGCTTGATCGTACCCTGGAAGCCTTTACCCTTGGACTGACCGGTTACATCAACCAGTTGACCAGCGGCGAAGATCTCAGCGTTGATCAGATCGCCAGCCTGGTAGTCGCCGTCTTCAAGACGGAACTCCATAACAGTACGACCAGCTGCAACGTTTGCTTTAGCGAAGTGACCTGCTTGAGCAGCAGTCACACGCGAAGCACGACGCTCGCCGACAGTGACTTGCACTGCACGATAGCCATCGGTTTCTTCAGTTTTAAACTGGGTGACGCGATTCGGTTCGATCTCAATGACCGTAACCGGAATGGAGACACCTTCTTCGGTGAAAATACGGGTCATACCGCATTTACGACCGACTACACCAATAGTCATGTTGTAAACCTCATGAGTGTACGGGGCTTTCACCCGCTATGGCCGCCCATTTCAGAGCGTTACACGACTAAGACCCAAGTCTTAGCCGAGGCTGATCTGTACTTCCACACCGGCCGCCAGATCAAGCTTCATAAGTGCATCAACGGTTTTATCCGTTGGCAGGACGATGTCCAGCACGCGCTTATGAGTACGGATCTCGTACTGGTCACGCGCGTCTTTGTTGACGTGCGGGGAGACCAGAACGGTGAACCGCTCTTTACGGGTAGGCAGTGGAATTGGACCACGCACTTGAGCACCAGTACGTTTCGCGGTTTCCACGATTTCCTGGGTGGATTGGTCGATCAGTTTGTGGTCAAAAGCCTTCAACCTGATACGAATTTGCTGATTTGCCATTGGATTTCAGACTCCGGCTGCTATTCCCAGCGAGCGCAACACGCCCGTTAAAAGGAGGCGCAATTCTATAGACGCCCCATATGGGTGTCAACTCAATAAAAAAGCCCCCGCTAAGCGGGGGCTTTTTCAAGTCATCACTTATTAAGCGATGATTTTGGCTACGACGCCAGCGCCGACGGTACGACCGCCTTCACGGATAGCGAAACGCAGACCATCTTCCATTGCGATGGTTTTGATCAGGGTGACAACCATTTTGATGTTGTCGCCTGGCATTACCATTTCAACGCCTTCCGGCAGTTCGCAGTTACCGGTCACGTCTGTGGTCCGGAAGTAGAACTGTGGACGGTAGCCTTTGAAGAACGGAGTGTGACGACCGCCTTCTTCTTTGCTCAACACGTAAACTTCAGCTTCGAAGGTAGTGTGCGGCTTAACCGAGCCTGGCTTAACCAGAACCTGGCCACGCTCAACGTCGTCACGCTTGGTACCACGCAGCAGAACGCCGCAGTTCTCGCCTGCACGACCTTCGTCGAGCAGTTTACGGAACATTTCAACACCGGTGCAGGTGGTGACGGTAGTGTCACGCAGACCAACGATTTCCAGTGGATCTTGAACCTTAACGATACCGCGCTCGATACGACCAGTCACAACAGTACCGCGACCCGAGATCGAGAATACGTCTTCGATTGGCATCAGGAACGGCTTGTCGATAACACGTACTGGGTCTGGGATGTAGCTGTCCAGAGTCTCAACCAGTTTCCGTACGGAAGTGGTGCCCATTTCGTTGTCGTCTTTGCCTTCCAGAGCCATACGAGCAGAACCGATGATGATCGGAGTGTCGTCGCCTGGGAAGTCGTAAGTGCTCAGCAGATCGCGCACTTCCATCTCAACCAGTTCCAGCAGCTCAGCGTCGTCTACCAGGTCAGCCTTGTTCAGGTAAACCACGATGTACGGAACGCCAACCTGACGGGACAGCAGGATGTGCTCACGGGTTTGCGGCATCGGGCCATCAGCGGCCGAACAAACCAGGATCGCGCCGTCCATTTGGGCAGCACCGGTGATCATGTTCTTCACATAGTCAGCGTGACCTGGGCAGTCAACGTGAGCGTAGTGACGGATCAGCGAGTTGTATTCAACGTGAGCAGTGTTGATGGTGATACCACGAGCTTTTTCTTCTGGCGCGCTGTCGATCTTGTCGAAGTCAACGATAGCCGAACCGAAAATTTCGGAGCAAACACGAGTCAGAGCAGCAGTCAGCGTAGTTTTACCGTGGTCAACGTGACCGATGGTGCCAACGTTGACGTGCGGTAGGGAACGATCAAATTTTTCTTTAGCCACGACAATTAACTCCTTGCCTAAAGGACTGAATCAGCCTTGTTTTTTGGATACAGTTTCAGCGATGTGCGCCGGAGCTGTGTTGTATTTTTTGAATTCCATAGAGTAGCTTGCGCGACCCTGAGACATGGAACGAACGTCGGTCGCATAACCGAACATCTCGCCCAACGGAACCTCGGCACGAATCACTTTGCCGGAAACCGTATCTTCCATACCCAAGATCATGCCGCGACGACGGTTAAGGTCGCCCATCACGTCACCCATGTAGTCTTCAGGCGTAACGACTTCTACTGCCATGATTGGCTCAAGCAACTCACCACCGCCCTTCTGGGCCAGTTGCTTGGTAGCCATGGAAGCAGCCACCTTAAACGCCATCTCGTTGGAGTCGACGTCGTGGTAAGAACCGTCAAAAACGGTCGCCTTCAGGCCGATGAGCGGATAGCCGGCAACAACACCGTTCTTCATCTGCTCTTCGATACCCTTCTGGATAGCCGGGATGTATTCCTTAGGAACAACACCGCCCACTACTTCGTTCACGAATTGCAGACCTTCCTGACCTTCATCAGCAGGAGCAAAACGGATCCAGCAATGGCCGAACTGGCCACGACCGCCGGATTGACGAACGAATTTGCCTTCGATTTCACAGTTCTTCGTGATGCGCTCACGATAGGAAACCTGAGGCTTACCGATGTTGGCTTCGACGTTGAACTCACGGCGCATCCGGTCAACCAGGATGTCCAGGTGAAGCTCGCCCATGCCGGAGATGATCGTTTGACCAGTCTCTTCATCAGTCTTGACGCGGAAAGATGGATCCTCCTGAGCGAGCTTGCCCAGAGCGATACCCATTTTTTCCTGGTCATCCTTGGTCTTAGGCTCAACGGCAACCGAAATAACCGGCTCCGGGAAGTCCATGCGAACCAGGATGATTGGCTTGTCAGCGTTGCACAAGGTTTCACCAGTGGTGACGTCCTTCATGCCGATCAAGGCCGCGATGTCACCAGCGCGTACTTCCTTGATCTCTTCGCGGGCGTTTGCGTGCATTTGCACCATACGACCCACGCGCTCTTTCTTGCCTTTAACCGAGTTGATCACGCCGTCGCCGGAGTTCAACACGCCCGAGTAAACGCGGACGAAGGTCAAGGTACCCACGAATGGGTCAGTGGCAATTTTAAATGCCAGAGCGGAGAACGGTTCTGCGTCGTCTGCATGACGCTCCAGCTCGATAGTCTCGTCATCCGGGTCAGTACCCTTGATGGCAGGAATATCCACTGGGGCCGGCAGGTAGTCGATCACAGCATCGAGAACCAGGGGAACGCCCTTGTTCTTGAACGAGGAACCGCAAACAGCCAAGACGATCTCACCAGCGATAGTACGCTGACGCAGAGCGGCCTTGATTTCCGCGTTGGTGAGTTCTTCACCTTCGAGGTACTTGTTCATCAGTTCTTCGTTGGCTTCGGCCGCAGCTTCAACCATGTTGTTGCGCCACTCGTCAGCCAATTCCTGCAGTTCAGCAGGGATAGGCTTGCGAACAGGAACCATACCTTTGTCGGCGTCGTTCCAGTAAACAGCTTCCATGGTCACCAGATCGATCTGGCCCTGGAAGTTGTCTTCGGAACCGATAGCCAACTGGATTGGTACCGGGGTGTGACCCAGACGCTGCTTGATCTGACCGATCACGCGCAGGAAGTTCGCACCAGCACGGTCCATCTTGTTTACGTAAACAAGACGTGGAACGCCGTATTTGTTGGCTTGACGCCATACGGTTTCCGACTGAGGCTCAACACCCGAGGTGCCGCAGAACACAACGACAGCGCCGTCGAGTACGCGCAGGGAACGTTCAACTTCAATGGTGAAGTCTACGTGGCCCGGGGTATCGATTACGTTGAAGCGGTGCTCATCTTTGTACTGCTTCTCGGAACCTTTCCAGAAGGCGGTAATAGCAGCAGAAGTAATGGTAATACCACGCTCCTGCTCCTGAACCATCCAGTCTGTGGTCGCGGCGCCGTCATGCACCTCGCCCATCTTGTGACTTTTGCCGGTGTAAAAAAGGACGCGCTCGGTGGTGGTGGTTTTACCAGCATCCACGTGAGCGACGATACCGATGTTACGGTAGCGACTAATCGGAGTAGTACGAGCCATAAAGCCCTCGCAAAATTAGTGAAGCTAGAATTAGAAGCGGTAGTGCGAGAAAGCTTTGTTGGCTTCAGCCATACGGTGCACGTCTTCACGCTTCTTAACAGCAGCACCTTTACCTTCAGCAGCGTCCAACAGTTCGCCAGCCAAACGCAGGGCCATAGACTTCTCGCCGCGCTTACGGGCGAAGTCTACCAACCAGCGCATTGCCAAAGCGTTACGACGGGACGGGCGAACTTCAACCGGAACCTGGTAAGTAGCACCGCCTACACGGCGCGACTTCACTTCGACCAGCGGAGCGATGGCGTCGAGAGCTTTCTCGAAGATTTCCAGGGGGTCGCTGTTCTTGCGTTCTTTAACCTTTTCCAGCGCGCCATAAACGATACGCTCGGCAACGGCTTTCTTGCCGCTTTCCATCACGTGGTTCATGAACTTGGCCAGAATTTGGCTTCCGTATTTTGGATCGTCAAGCACTTCGCGCTTGGCTGCTACGCGTCTTCTTGGCATGGATAAGCCCTCAAACGGTCTTCAGGTTCGCTCGGAATTAGTGCCCTTTCGGGACGCCTCCGACCTTACTCTTATCGACTCAGAAAATAAGATGATTCAGTTTTACAAAAAGCCGCTACTACTTAGGCTTCTTGGTACCGTACTTCGAACGACCCTGGTTACGACCTTTAACGCCGGAAGTATCCAAGGAGCCGCGTACGGTGTGGTAACGAACACCTGGCAAGTCTTTTACACGACCGCCGCGGATCAGTACCACGCTGTGCTCTTGCAGGTTGTGGCCTTCACCACCGATGTACGAGGAAACCTCGAAACCGTTGGTCAGACGCACACGGCATACTTTACGCAGTGCCGAGTTAGGTTTTTTCGGCGTAGTGGTATACACGCGAGTGCATACGCCACGACGTTGCGGGCAGTTCTGCAGCGCAGGCACGTCGGATTTCTCGACGATACGCTTACGCGGCTGACGTACCAGCTGGTTGATAGTTGCCATCTACTAGCTCCACTGTTGTCTTGCGACGCTATTGTCTTGCAAGAAAAGCAAAATGGCAGGAACGAATTCCCGCCAAATTTAGGGGTACAAGAGTCTAAAGAGGATCTTGCCCCCAGTCAAGGCAAGGCCCCGACCTCCCCCTCCATCGAACCGGGACAATTCTGTCTCGATCCGACGAACGGGGCTGCCAGGGCCCGGTCTTATTTACTGCAGAACTCAGTTACCGCTTGAGTTCAGCGCTTCGGTCAGTGCAGCTTCCACTTCACTGGCGCTTACGCGCAGCGGCTTGTCGAGTTCACGGCGGCGCTTACGCTCGCTGTGGTAGGCCAAGCCGGTACCGGCCGGGATCAGTCGACCCACAACCACGTTTTCTTTCAGGCCGCGCAGGTAGTCGCGCTTGCCGGTTACCGCTGCTTCGGTCAGTACACGAGTGGTCTCCTGGAAGGAGGCCGCCGAGATGAACGACTCAGTGGACAACGACGCCTTGGTGATACCCAGCAACACACGAGTGAACTTGGAAACGAATTTCTCGTCGCCAGCCAGACGCTCGTTCTCTACCAGTACGTGAGTCAGTTCCATCTGGTCGCCCTTGATGAAACTCGAATCGCCGGATTCAGCGATTTCAACTTTACGCAGCATCTGACGCAGGATGGTCTCGATGTGCTTATCGTTGATCTTCACGCCTTGCAGACGATAAACGTCCTGGATCTCGTTAACGATGTACTTGGCCAGCGCACTCACACCCAGCAGACGCAGGATGTCGTGTGGATCGCTCGGGCCGTCGGAGATAACTTCGCCGCGGTTTACCTGTTCGCCTTCGAAGACGTTCAGGTGACGCCACTTCGGAATCAGCTCTTCGTACGGATCGCTACCGTCGTTCGGGGTAATGACCAGACGGCGCTTGCCCTTGGTCTCTTTACCGAACGCGATGGTGCCGCTGACTTCAGCCAGAATCGACGCTTCTTTCGGACGACGAGCTTCGAACAAGTCGGCAACACGCGGCAGACCACCGGTGATGTCACGGGTCTTCGAAGTTTCTTGCGGGATACGAGCGATAACATCACCGATCGCGATCTTCGCACCATCCGCAACACCGACCAAGGCGTTGGCTGGCAGGAAGTACTGAGCGATAACGTCAGTGCCTGGCAGCAACAGATCCTTGCCGTTGTCATCAACCATCTTCACAGCAGGACGGATATCTTTGCCTGCAGCTGGACGGTCTTTGGCGTCGAGTACTTCAATGTTGGTCATACCGGTCAATTCGTCAGTCTGACGCTTGATCGTGATGCCTTCTTCCATGCCCACGTAGGTCACGGTACCTTTCATTTCGGTAACGATTGGGTGAGTGTGCGGATCCCACTTGGCCACGATTGCGCCAGCGTCGACCTTGTCACCTTCTTTAACCGAAATCACAGCACCGTACGGCAGCTTGTAACGCTCGCGCTCACGACCGTAGTCATCAGCGATTGCCAGCTCACCGGAACGGGACACAGCAACCAGGTGGCCATCCACTCGCTCAACGTGCTTCAGGTTGTGCAGACGGACGGTACCGCCATTCTTCACCTGAACGCTATCAGCTGCGGAGGTCCGGCTTGCCGCACCACCGATGTGGAACGTACGCATGGTCAGCTGGGTACCCGGCTCACCGATGGACTGGGCAGCGATAACGCCGACCGCTTCACCGATGTTCACCTGGTGACCACGAGCCAAGTCACGGCCGTAGCACTTGGCGCAAATGCCGTAGCGGGTTTCGCAGCTGATCGGCGAGCGAACAATCACTTCGTCGATGCTGTTGAGTTCGATGAACTCGACCCACTTCTCATCTACCAGAGTGCCGGCAGGAACGATGATTTCCTCGGTACCAGGCTTGAATACGTCACGGGCGATTACTCGACCCAGTACGCGCTCACCCAACGGCTCTACAACGTCGCCGCCTTCGATGTGCGGAGTCATCAGCAGACCGTGTTCGGTACCGCAGTCAACTTCAGTCACAACCAAGTCTTGCGCAACGTCTACCAGACGACGAGTCAGGTAACCGGAGTTAGCGGTTTTCAACGCGGTATCCGCCAGACCTTTACGAGCACCGTGAGTGGAGATGAAGTACTGAAGTACGCTCAAACCTTCACGGAAGTTCGCAGTAATTGGCGTTTCGATGATGGAACCGTCCGGCTTGGCCATCAGGCCACGCATACCGGCGAGCTGACGGATCTGCGCAGCAGAACCCCGTGCGCCCGAGTCGGCCATCATGTACATCGAGTTGAAGGACTCTTGATCGACTTCTACGCCATGACGGTCGATAACGCGCTCTTTCGAGAGGTTCGACATCATCGCCTTCGACACTTCGTCGTTGGCCTTGGACCAAAGGTCGATCACTTTGTTGTACTTCTCGCCCTGGGTTACCAGGCCGGAGGCGTACTGGCTTTCGATCTCTTTCACTTCATCGGTAGCAGCACCGATGATGGCGGCTTTCTCGTCCGGGATAACGAAGTCGTTAACACCGATGGAAACGCCGGAAATGGTCGAATAAGCAAAACCGGTGTACATCAACTGGTCAGCGAAGATAACGGTCTCTTTCAAACCAACCACGCGGTAGCACTGGTTGATCAGCTTGGAGATCGCCTTTTTCTTCATTGGCTGGTTGACCACGTCGTATGACAGGCCAGGTGGAACAACCTGGAACAACAGCGCACGGCCGACAGTGGTGTCGACGATACGGGTGTTCTTGACGCTGCCACCGTCACGATCGTTGATCGTTTCGTGGATGCGGACTTTAACCTTGGCATGCAGTGCGGCTTCGCCGGCACGGAACACACGGTCAACTTCCTGCAGATCCGCGAACACACGACCTTCGCCCTTGGCGTTGATCGCTTCACGAGTCATGTAGTACAGACCCAATACAACGTCCTGCGACGGAACGATGATTGGCTCACCGTTGGCTGGCGACAGAATGTTGTTGGTCGACATCATCAACGCACGCGCTTCCAACTGGGCTTCCAGCGTCAGCGGTACGTGCACGGCCATTTGGTCGCCGTCGAAGTCGGCGTTGTACGCAGCACAGACCAGAGGGTGCAGCTGGATAGCCTTACCTTCGATCAGTACCGGTTCAAACGCCTGGATACCCAGACGGTGAAGGGTCGGTGCACGGTTGAGGAGAACCGGGTGTTCACGGATCACTTCAGCAAGAACGTCCCAAACCTCTGGCAGTTCGCGCTCGACCATTTTCTTGGCGGCTTTGATGGTGGTCGCGAGACCACGCATTTCCAGCTTGCCGAAAATGAACGGTTTGAACAGCTCGAGAGCCATCTTCTTCGGCAGACCGCACTGGTGCAGACGCAGGGTCGGGCCTACGGTAATTACCGAACGACCGGAGTAGTCAACACGCTTACCGAGCAAGTTCTGACGGAAACGACCTTGCTTACCCTTGATCATGTCAGCCAAGGATTTCAGAGGACGCTTGTTCGAACCGGTGATAGCGCGGCCACGACGACCGTTGTCGAGCAAGGCATCGACAGCTTCTTGCAACATACGCTTTTCGTTGCGCACGATGATGTCCGGAGCGGACAGATCGAGCAGACGCTTCAAGCGGTTGTTACGGTTGATCACGCGACGGTACAGATCGTTGAGGTCGGAAGTCGCGAAGCGACCGCCATCCAACGGTACCAGCGGACGCAGGTCTGGCGGCAGAACCGGCAGAACGGTCAGCACCATCCACTCTGGCAAGTTGCCGGAACCCTGGAAGGCTTCCATCAACTTCAGACGCTTGGACAGTTTCTTGATCTTGGTTTCGGAGTTGGTTTGCGGAATCTCTTCACGCAGACGGCCAATCTCGTGTTCCAGGTCGATAGCGTGCAGCAGTTCGCGGACGGCTTCGGCACCCATGCGAGCATCGAAATCGTCGCCGAACTCTTCCAGCGCTTCGAAGTACTGCTCGTCATTCAGCAACTGACCCTTTTCAAGGGTGGTCATGCCTGGATCGATAACGACGTAGCTCTCGAAGTAGAGAACGCGTTCGATATCACGCAGGGTCATGTCCATCAGCAAGCCGATACGGGACGGCAGCGATTTCAGGAACCAGATATGGGCAACCGGCGAAGCCAGTTCGATGTGCGCCATGCGCTCACGACGAACCTTGGCCAGTGCAACTTCAACGCCGCACTTCTCGCAGATCACACCACGGTGCTTCAAGCGCTTGTACTTACCGCACAGGCACTCGTAATCCTTTACCGGGCCAAAGATCTTGGCGCAGAACAGGCCGTCACGTTCTGGTTTGAACGTACGGTAGTTAATGGTTTCCGGCTTTTTAACTTCACCGAACGACCACGAACGGATCATCTCAGGCGATGCCAATCCAATACGGATGGCGTCGAACTCTTCGACTTGACCCTGGTTTTTCAGCAAATTCAGTAGGTCTTTCAAGGCCTTTCCTCCTGGCGGAGCAGAGAGCGGGCTAAGCAGCCCCGCTCTCGATTCGCGTCACGTGTTATTCGGTTTCCAGATCGATATCGATGCCGAGGGAACGAATTTCTTTGATCAACACGTTGAAAGACTCGGGCATGCCCGGCTCCATACGGTGATCGCCGTCCACGATGTTTTTGTACATCTTGGTCCGACCGTTCACATCGTCCGACTTCACTGTGAGCATTTCTTGCAGAGTGTAAGCAGCACCGTATGCTTCCAGTGCCCAGACCTCCATCTCCCCGAAACGCTGACCACCGAACTGAGCCTTACCACCCAGCGGCTGCTGGGTAACCAGGCTGTACGAACCGGTAGAACGAGCGTGCATCTTGTCGTCTACCAAGTGGTTCAGCTTCAGCATGTACATGTAGCCAACAGTAACCGGGCGCTCAAACTTGTTGCCGGTACGGCCGTCGAACAGCTGCATCTGGCCGCTTTCTGGCAGGTCTGCCAGTTTCAGCATGGCCTTGATTTCGCTTTCCTTGGCACCGTCGAACACCGGAGTAGCCATTGGAACGCCACCACGCAGGTTCTTCGCCAGATCCAGGATTTCCTGGTCGGTGAAGGTGTCCAGCTCTTCGTTACGACCGCCGATCTCGTTGTAGATCTCGTGCAGGAACTTACGCAGGTCAGCAACCTTGCGCTGCTCTTCGATCATACGGTTGATCTTCTCGCCCAGACCTTTGGCCGCGAGGCCCAGGTGGGTTTCAAGGATCTGACCAACGTTCATACGCGAAGGTACGCCCAACGGGTTGAGGACGACGTCGACCGGGGTGCCATTGGCATCGTGCGGCATGTCTTCAACCGGCATGATCACAGAGACCACACCTTTGTTACCGTGACGACCGGCCATCTTGTCGCCCGGCTGGATGCGGCGACGGATTGCCAGGTAAACCTTGACGATTTTCAGCACGCCTGGAGCCAGGTCATCGCCCTGCTGCAGTTTGCGCTTCTTGTCTTCGAACTTGTCGTCCAGCAGACGGCGGCGATCAACGATGTAGGCCTGAGCCTTCTCGAGCTGCTCGTTCAGAGCATCTTCAGCCATGCGCAGTTTGAACCACTGGCCGTGCTCAAGACCGTCGAGAACTTCGTCGGTGATGTCCTGACCTTTCTTCAGACCTGCGCCGCCTTCAGCCTTGTGGCCTACCAGGGCGGAACGCAGACGTTCGAAAGTCGCGCCTTCAACGATACGGAACTCTTCGTTCAGGTCCTTGCGGATCTCGTCGAGTTGGGTCTTCTCGATGGACAGTGCACGAGCATCACGCTCAACGCCGTCACGGGTGAAGACCTGTACGTCGATGACAGTGCCCTTGGTACCGGTAGGTACGCGCAGGGAAGTGTCTTTAACGTCGCTGGCTTTTTCACCGAAGATGGCACGCAACAGTTTCTCTTCCGGAGTCAGTTGGGTCTCGCCTTTCGGAGTGACCTTACCTACCAGGATGTCGCCTGCGCCAACTTCAGCACCTACGTAAACGATACCGGCTTCGTCCAGCTTGTTCAGTGCAGCTTCACCCACGTTCGGGATGTCTGCAGTGATTTCCTCTGGCCCAAGCTTGGTGTCACGTGCCACACAGGTCAGTTCCTGAATGTGGATCGTGGTGAAGCGATCTTCCTGAACCACACGCTCGGACAGGCAGATGGAGTCTTCGAAGTTGTAACCGTTCCAGGCCATGAACGCGATGCGCATGTTCTGACCCAGTGCCAGCTCACCCATATCGGTGGACGGACCGTCTGCCATGATGTCGCTGCGCTGAACCCGATCACCCTTGCTTACCAGCGGACGCTGGTTGATGCAGGTGTTCTGGTTGGAGCGGGTGTATTTGGTCAGGTTGTAGATGTCGACACCGGCTTCGCCAGTTTCAACTTCGTCATCGGCAACACGAACCACGATACGGCTGGCATCAACGGAGTCGATCACGCCGCCACGACGAGCCACGACGCAAACTCCGGAGTCACGGGCTACGTTACGCTCCATGCCGGTACCTACCAGCGGCTTGTCAGCACGCAGGGTGGGTACAGCTTGACGCTGCATGTTGGAACCCATCAACGCACGGTTGGCGTCATCGTGTTCCAGGAACGGGATCAGCGACGCTGCAACCGAAACTACCTGCTTCGGCGAAACGTCCATCAAGGTGACGTCTTCCGGCGCCTTGACGGTGAACTCGTTCAAGTGACGAACAGCTACCAGCTCGTCGATCAGCATTTTCTTGTCGTTCATCGTGGCCGAAGCCTGAGCGATCACGTGATCAGCTTCTTCGATGGCGGACAGGAACACGATCTCGTCGGTGACCAGTGCGTCTTTCACCACACGGTACGGGCTCTCAAGGAAGCCGTACTGGTTGGTGCGCGCATAAGCAGCCAGGGAGTTGATCAGGCCGATGTTCGGACCTTCCGGCGTTTCAATCGGGCATACACGACCATAGTGAGTCGGGTGTACGTCACGAACTTCAAAGCCTGCACGCTCACGAGTCAGACCGCCCGGGCCCAGTGCGGAAACACGGCGCTTGTGGGTGATCTCGGAGAGCGGGTTGTTCTGGTCCATGAACTGCGAGAGCTGGCTGGAACCGAAGAACTCTTTCACCGCCGCAGCCACTGGCTTGGCGTTGATCAGGTCTTGCGGCATCAGGCCTTCGCTTTCTGCCATCGACAGACGCTCTTTGACCGCACGCTCAACACGTACCAGGCCAACGCGGAACTGGTTCTCAGCCATTTCGCCTACGCAGCGAACACGACGGTTACCCAGGTGGTCGATGTCATCGACGATGCCTTTACCGTTACGGATGTCGACCAGGGTCTTCAGTACCGCGACGATGTCTTCCTTGCACAACACGCCCGAACCTTCGATCTCGGTACGACCGATACGACGGTTGAACTTCATCCGGCCGACCGCAGACAGGTCATAGCGCTCAGGGCTGAAGAACAGGTTGTTGAACAGGGTCTCGGCAGCGTCTTTGGTTGGTGGCTCGCCAGGACGCATCATGCGATAGATCTCGACCAGCGCTTCCAATTGGTTGCTGGTGGAGTCGATCTTCAGGGTGTCAGAGACGAACGGACCGCAGTCGATGTCGTTGGTGTACAGGGTCTCGATGCGAACAACCTGAGACTTGGCGATCTTGCCCAGGATCTCGGTGTTCAGCTCGGTGTTGCATTCAGCCAGGATTTCGCCGGTGGCCGGGTGCACGATGACCTTGGCGGTGGTGCGACCCAGGACGTAGTCCAGAGGCACTTCCAGCGTCTTGATACCGGCTTTTTCGATCTGGTTGATGTGGCGCGCGGTAATACGGCGGCCAGCTTCAACGATGACCTTGCCTTTTTCGTCCTGGATGTCCAGAACGGCAATCTCACCACGCAGGCGCTGAGGCACCAGTTCCAGGCTGAGGGTTTCACCGCTCACATGGAATACGTTAGTGGTATAGAAGGCATCCAGCACTTGCTCAGTGGTATAGCCGAGCGCGCGCAGCAGTACCGAGGCCGGCAGCTTGCGACGACGGTCGATACGCACGAACACGCAGTCTTTCGGGTCGAACTCGAAGTCCAACCACGAACCACGGTACGGAATGATCCGCGCGGAGTACAGGAGCTTGCCGGAGCTGTGCGTCTTGCCGCGGTCGTGGTCGAAGAACACGCCCGGGGAACGGTGCAGCTGGGAAACGATAACACGCTCGGTACCGTTGATAACGAAGGTACCGTTCTCAGTCATCAGGGGGATTTCACCCATGTAGACTTCTTGCTCTTTGATGTCCTTGATCGCTTTGTTCGACGACTCTTTGTCGAAGATGATCAGACGGACTTTTACCCGCAAAGGTACGGCGTACGTAACACCGCGCAACACGCATTCTTTGACATCAAATGCCGGTTCGCCCAGGCGATAACCGACGTACTCCAGCGCAGCATTGCCGGAGTAGCTGATGATCGGGAAAACGGATTTGAAGGCCGCATGCAGGCCCACGTCGCGGAACTGATCTTTGGTCGCTCCCGCCTGCAAGAATTCACGATACGAATCCAGCTGGATAGCCAGAAGGTACGGGACATCCATGACGTCCGGCAACTTGCTAAAGTCCTTGCGGATACGTTTTTTCTCAGTATATGAGTAAGCCATCAGCGTTCCCCAGCTTGGTCACCTGCTTGTTTGGCCCCTCCCGACGGGAGCAGCCAGAAAATCTTGCAAACCCCATGGTTTGCGCCACCGCATCGGGTGGTTACAGCGCGTTAGAGGCGACGACCGAGTCGATTGCCAATAACGGAAAAAGGCCGGTGGCAAGAGCCACCAGCCATCAGCCTTCAGCTTAACGCTTGGGCTGGAGACGCAAGGTCGATGCTTACTTCAGCTCGACTTTAGCGCCTGCTTCTTCCAGCGCTGCTTTAGCTTTGTCAGCTGCGTCTTTCGACACTGCTTCCAGAACCTGGGCAGGGGCGCCGTCAACTACTGCCTTGGCTTCTTTCAGGCCCAGACCGGTCAGTTCACGTACTGCCTTGATCACGTTTACTTTCTTCTCGCCAGCTTCCAGCAGCATGACGTTGAATTCGGTTTGCTCTTCAGCAACAACTGCAGCAGCAGCTGGGCCAGCGGAAGCAGCGGCAGCGGAAACACCGAATTTTTCTTCGAAAGCTTTGATCAGCTCAACAACCTGCAGAACCGACATTTCAGCTACGGCGTTGAGGATATCGTCTTGGGAGATAGACATTGCTGTAATTCCTGAATTGGGGGACGGCCTACGCGGCCATCGAAATAAACAAAAATACGCGAGAGGAGTTGCTCAGCCTTAGGCTGCGGCAGCTTCTTTTTGCTCGCGAACTGCGGCCAGAGTACGAGCCAACTTGCTGGTAGCGCCTTGAATCACGCTCATCAGCTGAGAAATAGCTTCGTTACGGGTCGGCAGTGTTGCCAGTACGTCGATTTGGTTAGCTGCGAGGAACTTGCCCTCGAACGCAGCTGCCTTGATCTCGAACTTGTCCTGACCCTTGGCGAATTCCTTGAACAAACGGGCAGCAGCGCCTGGATGATCTGTGGAGAACGCAATCAGGGTCGGGCCGGTGAACACGTCGTTGAGGAC
The DNA here is from genome assembly GCF_034044025.1 of Pseudomonas sp. SED1. Classification (NCBI taxonomy): domain Bacteria; kingdom Pseudomonadati; phylum Pseudomonadota; class Gammaproteobacteria; order Pseudomonadales; family Pseudomonadaceae; genus Pseudomonas; species Pseudomonas sp. SED1. Next base: position 5,539 of record NZ_JAXCIS010000140.1, on the reverse strand, counting down.
ACTGTATTCAGTGCCAGCAACAGCGCGCTTGAGCAGGGTGTTACGTACAACACGTACGTATACGCCAGCTTCACGAGCCTCTTTACGGAGTCCGGTCATAGCGCTTACTGTCACACCACGGGCATCAGCCACGACAGCGGACAGAGCAGCTTTGGCAGCCTCGTTGACTTCAGCGACGATGGCCTTCTTGTCTTCGAGATTAATTGCCACGGGTTTAACTCCTGCTTGTTACCGTTTCATCTGGCCTAGGCCGGATGTCGTTTTGGTGTCTGATTCGGTAAGGAACCGGGAGCACCATCTGCGTAGGCTTGTGGTTTAAGACTTGCGTCGCCTACGGTCTTGGATAGCCCCCGCCAGGCAGGGACCCCAATCTTTCAATTGGCGCAATTACTTGCGCCAATTTGTGTCTTATACGTCCAGCGAGCCTTGGTCGATGACCAGACCTGGGCCCATAGTGGTGCTCAGGGTAACGCGCTTGACGTAGATACCTTTCGAGGAAGCTGGCTTGATACGCTTCAGATCAGCGATCAGAGCTTCAACGTTTTCCTTCAGCTTGACGGCATCAAAGCCGACTTTGCCAACGGAGGTGTGAATGATGCCGTTTTTGTCGGTGCGATAACGAACCTGACCAGCCTTGGCGTTTTTAACCGCGGTAGCTACGTCTGGAGTTACGGTGCCGACTTTAGGGTTAGGCATCAGACCACGTGGACCGAGGATCTGACCCAACTGACCTACAACGCGCATTGCATCCGGGGAAGCAATTACGACGTCATAGTTCAGGTCGCCGCCTTTCATTTCGGCAGCCAGGTCGTCCATGCCAACGCGATCGGCGCCGGCGGCCAGAGCAGCTTCAGCTGCTGGGCCTTGGGTGAAGACAGCAACACGTACAGTCTTGCCAGTACCGTGTGGCAGCACAGTAGCGCTACGAACGACCTGGTCGGATTTACGTGGGTCAACGCCCAGGTTTACAGCAACGTCAACAGACTCGCTGAACTTGACAGTCGACAGCTCGGTCAGCAGAGCAGCAGCGTCTACAAAGTTGTAGGACTTGCCCGCTTCGATTTTGCCGGCGATAGCCTTTTGGCGCTTGGTCAGCTTAGCCATTACACACCCTCCACGTTAAGGCCCATGCTACGAGCAGAACCGGCGATGGTACGCACGGCTGCATCCATATCAGCTGCAGTCAGATCCGCGTTTTTGGTTTTCGCGATTTCTTCCAGCTGAGCACGGGTCACGGTGCCAACCTTAACGGTGTTAGGACGAGCGGAACCGCTAGTCAGACCAGCAGCCTTCTTCAACAGAACCGAAGCCGGGGTCGACTTGGTTTCGAAGGTGAAGCTACGGTCGCTGTATACAGTGATGATCACTGGAGTCGGCAGACCTGGCTCAATACCCTGAGTACGGGCGTTGAAGGCCTTGCAGAATTCCATGATGTTCACGCCGTGCTGACCCAAAGCTGGACCAACAGGTGGGCTCGGGTTGGCCTGAGCGGCCTTCACTTGCAGCTTGATGTAAGCGGTAATCTTCTTGGCCATGAGGCACTCCAATTACGGGTTCGAACGCCTCGAAAGGCTCCCCGGTTACTTGCGCGTTTATCCCAGTGACGACAAAACCCCACAGCCTAAGGCTGCGGGGTTGGGATGCTTGCTCAGCTAGACTTTTTCGACCTGACTGAACTCTAGCTCTACCGGAGTAGAGCGACCGAAAATGAGCACTGCCACTTGGATCCGGCTCTTTTCGTAGTTAACTTCTTCGACAGTACCGTTAAAATCTGCAAACGGACCATCTGTGACACGAACAACCTCACCCGGCTCGAACAACGTCTTCGGCTTGGGCTTGTCGCTACCATCAGCAACACGACGCAGAATTGCTTCCGCCTCTTTGTCGGTGATCGGAGCAGGCTTATCAGCAGTACCGCCGATGAAACCCATGACGCGAGGAGTGTCCTTGACCAAGTGCCAAGTACCCTCATTCATGTCCATTTGAACCAGCACGTAGCCAGGGAAGAACTTGCGCTCGCTTTTGCGTTTCTGGCCATTACGCATTTCAACCACTTCTTCAGTGGGAACCAGAATTTCGCCGAAGCCATCTTCCATGCCTGCCAGCTTTACGCGCTCTAGCAAAGAGCGCATGACATGCTTCTCGTAACCCGAGTAAGCATGCACAACGTACCAACGCTTAGCCACGGGACACCCTTAGCCAACAATCAAGGAAACAAGCCAGCCGAGCAGGGAATCAAGCCCCCACAACAGCAACGCCATAACCAGAACAACAGCTACCACAATCAACGTGGTCTGCGTGGTTTCTTGGCGAGTCGGCCAAACGACTTTACGGATCTCGGTACGAGCTTCCTTTACCAGGACCGCAAACGACTTGCCTTTTGCAGTCTGCAGGCCAACAAAGGCAGCGACAGCAGCAAGGGCGAGCAATGCGAGTACACGGTACAGGATCGGCGACGCAGAGTAGTACTGGTTGCCAACAACGCCTACCACCACAACAGCGACTACTACAAGCCACTTGAGCAGATCGAAGCGAGAGCCTTGAGCTTCAGCCTTAGGAGTCATCTATGAAGATCCTGTGAAAAGAAAGCCAGACACACCAAGTGAATCTGGCAGGTCAGGAGGGAATCGAACCCCCAACCTACGGTTTTGGAGACCGTCGCTCTGCCAATTGAGCTACTGACCTAAAACAAAATCAGGCCGACAATTATGCCGATCTGAAAAAGACTTTACAACAACAAACCCCTGCGAACCTGGAACCTACCCAAACAAAATCACGAGAGAGCGCAGAATCAATCAGAGGTAGCTGTTAAAACAAAGGCAGATATTTTCATATCTGCCTTGTTATATGGAGCTCTTGAGCGGATTTGAACCGCTGACCTCACCCTTACCAAGGGTGTGCTCTACCAACTGAGCTACAAGAGCGAAACAACTTGCACAACCTGCAAACTTGGAGCGGGTAGCGGGAATCGAACCCGCATCATCAGCTTGGAAGGCTGAGGTTCTACCACTAAACTATACCCGCGGAGCTTGCAGCTCACGCTAAAATGGTGGAGGGGGAAGGATTCGAACCTTCGAAGTCGTAGACGTCAGATTTACAGTCTGATCCCTTTGGCCGCTCGGGAACCCCTCCTAAGCGAGCCGGCATTCTACATCATGCCAGCCTTCTGTCAACCACTTTCTCATTAAAAAATATGAGGTTAGCTGCGTTGACCTTCGCTTCACCTTGTCGACCAAGAGGTCTTCACTGCGAAGCGGGCGCCATTCTATGCAAACTATTCGAAGGTTGCAATGCCTTCGCACGGCATTATTTTATGTTTTAACTCATTGAATTCATTAGCAAGGTTTTCAAAGGGCAGATCATCGGCCAAGCGCCTGCTTTCAGGGGCTACTCGCAGCCAGTACCCCGGAGCATCAGGCAAGTTCAGAGATTGCAGTTTGACCTTGATATCCAGGCTTGTGAGGCGCTGCTCGACGGACTGGACCTCTTTCAGATCGGCCAGGCCGCCGATGTACAGGCATGCAGGCTGCGCGTCAGGCGCTTTTACCCTGTCTCGCCGCACCATCGCATCGGCTGACTCGCTTAACAACCGGATATCTTGCTGAGAGCCGCGATAGAGCGCCAAAGGCGTGACATCTTTAGCCCGTAGAGGCGCTTCCTGCTGATGCCAGATGTAATAGAAGACATTGAGGACCAGCAAAAGCAGAAACAGCCAACGCATAAAAACCTCAGGACAAAGGGCACGCCATCGCCAAGCCAACAAAAACCAGATCAGGAACAAGTCTCCCGTGAGGCACGGCGTCAGCCACCAATTCAGCATCACCCCCGGTAAGGAAGACGGTGAAATCGGCGCCCCAATAGCTTCGAGCCAATTCCAACTGCGTGAGCACAAAACCTCTCAGCATGAGCGTACAGCCGCGCTCTACTGCCTCTACGGTTGTACGCCCAGGGGACAAGGCCTCAAGGGCGCGCTCAGCGGCAATATCGTCGTAGCGTATTTTGCGGGTATGCGTTCGCAACTGGTTACGCATCAGCGGCATACCGGGACAAATAAAGCCTCCGAGATGCTCACCGTCCGCAGCAATGAAGTCAGCTGTTGCCGCGGTGCCAAAATCGAGCACCAGGCACGCGCCCGAGGCCAACTGAAAACCACCCAGCATGGCGAGCCAGCGGTCCAACCCAAGGCGTTCGAAGTCTTCGTATCCGTTCCGGACCCCGCCCATCTGCCTTGCCGAAGCAGCACAGAGGACTTTCACGCCAAACGCCTCCACCAAGGTAGCCACCAACTGATTCGTCTCATCCAGGGCGCGGACACTCACCAGCCGACAATCCCTTAGCGCGAGCCCCGTGAGAGCGAGCAGACTGTCGATCAACGAGGCATCTGAACCAACGACGCCCTCTGCAAAGATCCGAGCCTTATCCGACTCAAGCACACGCCATTTGATAAAGCTATTCCCACAGTCGAGCTCAAGAATCATCACGCAACCTCAGGCTTAGCTCACCGCCGCTATATACTTTTTCGACACCGTCCACGCTCAACCGTAATGCACCTTGCCCGTCGATTCCCAATACCACTCCATCAATCTTATTCACACCCGCGATGAGCGAGACCGGCCGACCCTGCCATAAATGGTTCTGCTCCCACTCACCCTGGATCGCGGAAAAGCCGGACGCCTGATGGCGATCAAGATAAGCCTGCAGTTGCACGCCAAGACGCGCTACCAGGTAGTTACGATCAACAGCACTGCCGGCCTCCAACTGCATGGAGGTCCATTGCTGATCGACCTCATCCGCTTTCTGCATATTCACATTAATGCCGATACCGAGGACGACATGACAAACGTCGGCGGGATCCCCGATCAGCTCCAGGAGAATCCCGGCGATCTTTTTCTGGCCCACCAAAACGTCATTTGGCCACTTCAACCCAGCATTGCGAACACCCGCATCCCGTAGGGCCTGCATAACTGCCAGCCCGACTACCAGGCTTAGGCCCTCCAACTGACGCATGCCGCCATCGATCCGCAACACGAGGCTGTAATACACGTTTTGAGCGAAAGGACTTACCCACTTTCGCCCTCGCCGTCCCCTGCCGGCAGTTTGCTGCTCTGAAAGCACGAGAAACGGCGCAGTGCGCCCAGCCTCGATAAGACGCAACGCTTCGGCATTAGTAGAGTCAATGGAGTCTGATATATGAACAGGCCATGCGGGAACCGGCACATGCCGAGCAATTTCATCAGCACTCAACAAAACCAGGGGCGTCGCCAATTGATATCCCCTACCGCGAACTTTATGGATAGGTAGATTCAATTCCGCCTCGAGATGTTGAAGCTGCTTCCATACAGCGCTGCGACTGACGCCCAAGGCAGCACCAAGCGCTTCCCCGGAGTGGAATCGACCATCTTTTAGAAGTTTCAACAACGTCAGCATGCAAGTCCCGCCTCACAATGAGGCACGCATGATAGCCATGCATAGGCCCATTGCATAGAAATGGCCGGACTTTAGCATTGATGACGCTTGAAGGGCGCTCGTCATACTTTCC
>NZ_JAXCIS010000013.1:0-53513 GCF_034044025.1 Pseudomonas sp. SED1 | reverse complement strand
CACCACAGCAAGCTCCTTAGCCCCACCATCAGCGGCTCATAGGGCCAAATGCCTCATCCACCTTGGCCAGGTCGGTGTCGCGCAAGTTGCCCGCGTAGTAATGCAATTTGGTCCAGGCCATCAGGTAGTCATACCGCGCCTGGGCCAGGTCGCGACGGGTGCTGAACAGCTGCTGCTCGGCGTTCAGCGCATCGAGGTTGACCCGCTCGCCGCCGAGGATGCTTTGCTTGGTGGAGACCACCAGCGCTTCGGCCGAGGTCAGCGCCTTTTGGTAGGCGCGCAGCTTGCTCACCCCCGACAGGCAAGCGCTGAACTGGCGCCGCAGTTCGATCAGGGTTTCGCGGGTCTTGCCTTCCAGTTCGTACTCGGCCTGCTCCATGGCCCGGCTGGCCTGGCGGGTGGACGCCGAGACGCCGCCACCGGCATACAACGGCATGCTGACTTCGATGCCGATGGTGTTGGTGTCGTAGCGCTGGTTGTAGGTGTTGCCGCTGTCGGACTCCTGCTGGCGCGAGCTGGCATAGGCCGTGACCCGTGGCAGGTGCCCGGAACGGTTGCGCTCCACTTCATAACGCGCCACTTCCACGGACTGGCGCTGCGAGGCCAGGTTGGGGTTGTTGGTCAGCGCGAGTTCGTGCCAGGTGTCGTAGTTGGCTGGGGTCAGGGTGAAGGCGGCAAATCCCGGGTTCAGCGGCGCCAGGTCATTGATGTTGACGCTCTGCACACCGATCAATGCGCCAAGCTCTCGCAGCGACGCGTCTTGCTCATCCAGCGCCTGGATTTCCTCGGCGGTAGCCAGCTCATAGCGCGATTCCGCTTCCAGAATGTCGGTGCGGGTGCCTTCGCCCTGCTGGAACAGATGCTGGTTCTGCTGGAACTGCTGCTCGTAGGCCTTTTTCTTCGCACGGGCAATGTCGATCTGGTCCTGGGCAAACAACGCCTGGGTGTAATAGGTCAGCACCCGCACCAGCAGCGCCTGGCTCTTGTCGCGAAAACTCTCGTCGGCAAACAGCGCCTGAGCCACGCCCTTGCGGTAGTTGGCATAGGCTTCGTAGTCGAACAGCGGCTGTTGCAGGGTGAAGGTGGAGCCGTAGCTGTTGTAGTTGCGGTCATCGTGATAATTACCGCCGCGCCCGTCGGGCAAGGTGGCCTGGGAGTTGTTGCGGCCCTTGTTGTAGTTGTACGACAGTTTGGGCAGCAGGCCGGCGCGGCCGATGGTGCGGTTCTCCAGGCCGGCGTCACGTTCCTTGATGGCGCCGAGGAATACCGGGTCGTTGCGCAGAGCCTGTTCGTAAACATCGAACGGGCCCATGGCGGCCTGGGCGCTGCTGCAGGCGAGTAACAAGGCGATGAACATCAGCTTCATGCTCATTCCTCGGTCAACGCCGAGCCGGCGCGGTCCAGCAGCGGCTTGAACAGGTAATTGAGCAAGGAGCGCTCGCCGGTACGGATGAACATCTCGGCGGGCATCCCCGGCTTGATCACTAGGCCATGGAGTTTTTCCAGGGCGTTGCTGCTGACGACGGTGCGCAACACGTAGTACGGCATGCCGGTTTTTTCGTCGAGCATCTGGTCGGCGGAGATCAGGCTCACCTCCCCCGGCACCCGCGGCGTGCGGCTCTGGTTGAAGGCGGTGAAGAGGATGTCCACCGGCAAGTGGGCGCCGACCTTGTCCACCAGATGCACCGGCAAGCGCCCTTCCACTTCCAGGCGGGTGTCCTGGGGCACGATTTCCAACAGGGTTTCACCGGCACGCACCACAGCGCCTTCGGTGTGCACGCCCAGGTTGACCGCGATGCCATCGGCAGGCGCATTGATTTCGCTGTGCTGCAGGTCGAAACCAGCGGAAGTCAGTTGCTGCTCCAGGGTCAGGCTGCGCAGTTGCGCATCGGCCAATTGGCTGCGGACTTCCTTCTGATATTCCTCGCTGTGCTGCTGCAACTTGAGGCGCGATTCGAGGATGCCCTGCTCCACCCGCCCGCTTTCGCCGGTGTTCTGCGCCAGGTCCTGTTGCACCTGGGACAGTTGGCGCTGGTACTCCATCAGCCGGTTGCGCGGGATGTAGCCGTTGTCGGCCAGGGGTTGCAGGTTGTTCAGTTGGTCACGCAGGGATTGCGCCTGGGCGGTCAGGTCGCTGCGGGCGCGGCGCATGCCGTTGAGCTGTGCGGTGGCGCCTTCGATATTCGTGCGAATCCCGGCCTGTTCCCGGGCAAAGGCTTCGCGGCGGCTGCTGAACAGTTGGCGCTGGCCTTCAAGGACCAATGCCAGGGCTTGATCGGGGTTGGTGCTCAGCTCGGCCGGAAAGGTGATGGTCGACTGGTTATCACGCTCGCTCTGCCACCGCGCCACGCTGGCCCAGGCCATGCGGTATTGGGCTTGCAGGGAGTGTACGTCGGCCTGGTTCTGCGTCTGGTCGAGGCGGAACAGCGGCTGGCCCTGCTTCACCGCCTCGCCTTCACGCACCAGGATCCGGCTGACCACGCCGGGGCTGAGGGTTTGTACCGCCTTGCGCTTGCCCGACACCACCACCGTGCCTTGCACCGGAATCCCCTGGTCCAGCGGTGCCAGGCTGGCCCACAGGAAAAACCCACCGGCGCCGACCACTGTCAGCAGCCAGCCCATGCGCGCAAAGAAGCGCGCGTCGTGTTCGGGGTGAGTCTGTTCGTAATCGCGGTTGATTTGAATGCTGCTGTCGCTGCTCATGCGCCTGATCCTTGCGGCTTGTTAAAAAACTGTAGGAGCGAGCTTGCTCGCGAAAAACCTGAGACCGCCGCGTTCATTCAGGATGCCCGCGTCATCGTTAACGACCTTCGCGAGCAAGCTCGCTCCTACAGTTGGGCTGTTCTCGCTGGCCGGACAGTGCCCGCAGCACGTCCTGGCTCGGACCAAATGCCTGCAACCGGCCTTCGTTCAGCACCAGCAGTTTGTCGGCCTGGGCCAGCGCGGAGGAACGGTGAGTCACCAGCACCACCGTGCTGCCCTGGGCTTTCATCTGCATGATCGCGCTGGCCAGGGCGGCTTCACCCACGGTGTCGAGGTTGGAGTTGGGCTCATCGAGTACGATCAGGCGAGGCCCGCCGTACAGCGCGCGGGCCAGGGCGACCCGTTGTTTCTGGCCACCGGACAGGCCGCTGCCTTCGTCACCGAGCACGGTGTCGTAGCCGTGGGGCAAGCGCAGGATCAATTCGTGCACGCCCGCTTGTTGGGCGGCCTGCACCACGAGTTGGGGATCGGCTTCGCGAAAGCGTGCGATGTTGTCGGCGATGCTGCCGCTGAACAGTTCGATGTCTTGGGGCAGGTAGCCAATATGCGGGCCGAGGTCGTCGCGGTCCCAGCGATGGATGTCGGCACCATCCAGTCGCACGGTGCCCGCCAGGGTAGGCCACACGCCCACCAATACACGGGCCAGGGTCGATTTGCCGGAGCCGGAAGCACCCAGCACACCCAAGACTTCACCGGCGGCAAGATTGAAGGTCACCTGATGCAAGGTGGGCACACGCCGCCCCGGCGGGCCTGCGCTGACCTGCTCGAAACTCACATTGCCCTTGGGCGCCGGCAAGGCCATCTGCTCGCCCTGGGGCGGAAATTCACGCATCAGGCCGTCCAGGCGCTGATAGGCCAGCTTGGCCGAACTCCATTGCTTCCACACGGCGATCAACTGGTCGATGGGGCTCAACACCCGGCCCATCAGGATCGAACCGGCGATCATCATGCCCGCCGTCATGTCGCCCTTGATCACCAGCAACGCCCCCAGGCCGAGCACCAACGATTGCAGGCACAGGCGCAGGGATTTACTCAGGGAACTGATGATCGAGCCGGTATCGCTGGCCTTGTTCTGCAAGCCCAGAAACTGCGAATGCACCTTGAACCAGCGCTTGCGCAATGCGCCGAGCATGCCCATGGCCTGGATGGTTTCGGCGTTGTGCAGGTGGCTGGTGGCCAACTGGGTGGATTGCTGGGAAAACCCGCTGGCTTCACCCAGGGGCTTTTTGGTCAGGTATTCGTTGAGGCACGCCAGCGCAATCAGCAGTACCGCCCCGGCACTGGCCAAGACACCCAGCCAGACGTTGAACAGGAAAATCACAAACAGGTAGATCGGAAACCACGGCGCATCGAAAAACGCGAACAGCGCCGGCCCGGTGATGAATTGGCGGATGTGGGTCAGATCCCCCAGGGATTGCCCGCCATGGCCTTCGCCCCGTTGCAGGTTGCGCTCGAAGGCGGCCTTGTACACCCGCAGGTTGAAGCGGCGCTCCAACTGGCTGCCGATGCGAATCACGATAAAGCTGCGGATCACCTCAAGCACGCCGATAAATGCGAAGAACCCCACCACCATCAGCGTCAACATCACCAGGGTGGTTTCGTTCTGTGAAGACAGCACGCGGTCGTAGACTTGCAACATATAAATCGACGGCACCAGCATCAATACGTTAATCAATGCCGTGAAGCAGCCAATACTGATCAGAATACTTTTGTAGTCGCCGAGTGCCTTGAACAGTGGTGCAACGGGAGTGGTCTTCGCCATGTTGCCTGATCTTCCCTGAGCCGAATGACGCGCAATAGTTTGCCAGGCGCCCCATTAAGAGGCGGGCAAACATTAAAATCGGGTTATATCGTTATAACGAACTATTAGGGTGCACGTTGTAATATCAATACCGCGCCAGATTTTACGCGGCCTTCATATTCGCCTTCTTTCTGGCGATTCAAATGGGTAATGCCGGTGCCTTCGGCATTCATCAACCAAATACCGTCGGGAGTTGGCGTCCAACTAACGGGGGCTTCACCCAGCCATTGTCCCGCGCACCCCACATCGCCCCCCAGGGCGTTGGCTTGCTCAATCAGATCCAGCGCACATACCTGCTCTTGCTGGTGCAGCGTCCAATGCCCGGCCAACTGCGCGGACGTGGGTAAAACCAGACTGCTTGCCATTGCTGTGGCTCCTGCCGACATAAGCAACGCCTGGAGACACCAGGCAACTGTACTGCGAAATAGCGTCATCACCTTCGCCCGTTCAAGGGGTGGATGCAAGGGCAGAGGGCGGCGCGTGTGCGCCACCCTCCTTTACACCTGAATCAAGCCACGATGTCGCTGACCGCTGCCTGGCCCACGGTGGTGACGAGGAAATCCGCCACGCCGTGACCGGAGAAGTCCACTGCCAATGTGCCCAGGTTGGTACCCGAAGCGTAGGACAGCACCGCGTCGCCGGCGTGACCGGTAAACGCGTTGACGAAGGTCAGGCCTGCACCTTTGGTAATGCCGGTGAGGTCGATCTTGTCCGAACCCGAGGTGAAGTCAAAGATCTTGTCGGCCGCACCTGGCTTGGAGTCCGAGCTGGCGCCGAACACGAAGGTGTCGTTGCCTGAACCGCCCCACAGCTGGTCTGCACCGCCGCCGCCGAAGAGGATGTCGTTGCCGGCACCGCCTTTGAGGACGTTGGCCGCAGCGTTACCGATCAACAGGTCGTTGCCCGAACCGCCGATGGCGTTCTCTACGGTCACGCCCTTGGCGATGGAAACGTTACCCACCAGGCCGCCAACGTCGGAGAACGAGGTCTCATTGAGGTTGATCTTCTGGTTCTGGGTAAAGCCGGAGAAGTCCAGGGTGTCGTTACCGCCACCGTCCCACACCGAGAACACCAACTTGTCAGCCGATGAAGTGGCGCTGAGGAAATCACGCCCGGTGTTGGAGTTGAAGCCGTAGGTGGTGTCGCCGGCGCGGGTGTTGTAGTTGGCGCCGTAGAGCTTCTGGATCGCGGCGATGTCGTCGATCAGCGGGCCGGAGGAGTAAGCCTCTACCCCGCCTTTGCTGAAGTTCTGGTTGGTGTTGCTCTCGCTCCAGTAACTCATGACGCTGTAGCCACGCGTGTCCTGTCCATAGTCCGCGTCTTTGTACGAAGGGTTGCCGGTCCCGGCGTTGTAGTCGCCAGGGTGGTCCAGGCCCAGGGTGTGGCCGATTTCGTGGGTCAGGGTCTGCCGGCCATAGTTGTTCAGGTCCGGCGTCTTGTTCGGCGTATAGCTGTTGTTGGTCAGGTACCAGGAAGTGCCGTCAAGCCCGCTTTCGTTGTACTTGGCGTTGGTGCCTGGCAGGTAGGCAAAGGCCGCTGCGCCGTCCTGGCCGCCGCTGTAGTTGCCGAAGGTCATGTGGAAGTCACCGCCCGAGGCTTTCTCGGTGAAGGTGACATTGGCCACATCAGCCCAGGATTGCATGGCCAGTACGGCCTGTGCTTTCTGCTGGGTGTTGAACTGGCTGAACCCGGTGATCCCATGCTTGTTCATGGTCGCGTTGGAAGCCGAGGTCAGGAAGGTGTAGGTAAGATCGATCTTGCCGTTGCCGTCCACGTCGCGGTAAGCGGCGTTCTCACGCAGCAGGTGGTCGGCGGCCTGGTCAACGGTGAACGAAGGTATGCCATTGACCGTGAGGTTGCCGCCGCGGTCGTATTGATGGCTAAAGCTATCGATTTGCGTATAAGCGGTACTTGCTTGAGCCGCCGACACAATAGCTTTGTCTTTTACTTTTGACATAAACGTACTTCCTTGTTTGCAAGTGGAACAGTTTTTGTCCGACCGGACTCACTTTGGCGAGTAAGTCCGATCACTCGCCCCTTTTGAAGGCGAAAGAAAACTGACACAACCTGAAATCATTCGTCCAGCGGTTTTTATCCAAGGAGAAAGTTGGGTCGACGAACAAAACCTGCAAACATTGGCCAATAGCACCTTATAAAAATCCAGCTATTTAAATATTAAATACTCCTAAAGACATTTAATGAGGAATGGATCCAAAGTATTGCTTGAGGTGCACTAAGAAAGTGTCACCGTGTCATTGTTAGTGTTGAATGGCCACTACTTAAGTGCTTGTCCCGTATTACCGGGACAAGACTTAGTTTATTTATTGCGCGCGCCAGCCTGTTTGACGCATTGCTTGCAGGAGTGTTTGCGAGTCCAGCCCCGGCACTCGCGCACCGTCGTCGGTGAGCATATCTTCCCCGGCCACTATCGCATTAATGATCGCTTCCTCGACCGCCTCCGCCGCCGCGCTGAACAAGGGCGAAATATGGTCGTTATTGACCATGTGCAGCGACGTGCTAAGGGGCAAGCCCTTGCGCCCGTAGTCGGCCACCGGCAAATCCTGATTGCCGGTGGCGAACGCCAGGAACAGGTCCCCGCTGGAGTCCTCGGTACCGCCGCCCGTGCGCGCAATGCCGATGGACGCCCGTTGGGCCAGGCGCTGGCACTGATGGGGCAACAATGGCGCATCGGTGGCGATGATCACCACGATGGAGCCCATGCCGGGCGTACCGCGATCGGCAAACGGTGACGGGATTTCCATCAGTTGCCGACCTACGGGGTAGCCGTCCACCCGCAATTCCTGGCGCTTGCCATGGTTGGCCTGCACCAGCACACCGACGGTCCAGCCACCCTGCTCCGCCGACAAACGCCGCGAGGCCGTGCCAATCCCGCCCTTGAACTCATGGCAGATCATTCCGGTGCCGCCGCCCACGGCGCCCTCCGCCACCGGGCCGGATTCGGCGTTGGCCAACGCCTCGCGCACATGCTCCGGGCCCACGTGCTGGCCCCAGATGTCGTTGAGTAACCCGTCGTAGGTCTCCATCACCACCGGCATGCACCAGTACACCGCCGGGTCTGCCAGGCTTTCGCGCTCCAGGGCGATCAGGGTGTCGCGTACCACGCCGATGCTGTGGGTGTTGGTGATCGCCAGTGGCGTGGTCAGCAGGCCCGATTCGCTGATCCATTCAAGCCCCGTGGCGTCGCCATTGCCGTTGAGTACGTGGTAGCCGGCAAAACACGGCTGATACCGCGCGGCACCGGCCCGGGGCTGGATCGCCGTGACGCCGGTCCGTACCTGTTTGCCATTGATGCGGGTCTTGATCGTGCTGTGGCCGACCCGAACCCCTGGAACGTCGGTGATGGCATTCAACTCACCGGGCGTGCCCAGCCCCAACGTGATGCCCAATTGACGTGCGCGCATAACCACTCCTTACAATTTCTGAAACGCCGGACTCAACCGGCCACTGATGCAATACAGGATCACCGACAGTGCCAACAGGCCGATGATAATCATGATGTCCCGAACCGAAGCGGCCATCGCCAGGGTTACCAACAGGTAGCCGGCCCCGAGTACCGCCAGCAATGCCGGCACTGGCCACAACGGCATGCGATACGGATGCTCGCGGTCACGCAGCAACACCCGGCTCATCAACGCGCTCAACGCCACGATCAGGTACACCAGCATGATCAGCAGCACGCTGAAGGACGTCAGGTCCGCCAGGTTCGAGCTGAAGCTGAGCAACGCCGAAGGGATTGCCAGGAACAGCGTAGCCAACCACGGTGAATCCCAGCGCGGATGAATCCGGGTGAAGAGTTTATTGATGGTCGGCGTCCACAGTGCATCGCGGCCGCTGCTGAACACCACCCGACCGATCTGAATCACGATGGCGACAATCGCATTGAACACCGACAGGAAAATCCCGGCGCTCACCAACCGTGACAGGGTTTCATTGCCGTGGCTGGTCAGCAGGTAGCCGATCGGGTCGGGGCTGCTGATCATCGCGCTGAGGGATGGCGCACCGATCAACAACGCGGTGATCGGCACCAGTTCGATAACCACCACCAGGCCCAGGGACCACAACACCGCCTTGTGCACGCCCTTGCCGCCGCACTTCATGTCTTCCGCCAGCAACACTGCAGGGCCATAGCCATTGAAGGAGAACAAGCCAATGCCCACTGCGCCGATCACCAGCGCCCAGGGCGCCAGGTGCAGCACGCCGTTTTCGACGATTTGCGGTTGCAGCAGCACGCTGACCGGCTGCACCGGGTTGCCGAAGCCGATAAACACGATCACCAGCAACGCCGCCACTTCCAACAGCAGGCAGGTGCCGGTGATCCAGGCATTCAGCTTGATATTCAGAATGCCCAGGGCGTAGCTGCACACCACGATGACCAGGGCCACGGTTTGCGAGTCGAATTTTGTGCCGAGGGCGTTATTCAGGTAAGTCGCCGCCCCGGTGGCCAGCACCGGCGGGATAAACAGCAACATCACCAATACCGTGAGGAACGTCGCATAACCGGCCATGCCGCCGAACACCCGCTTGGCGTACACGTACTCACCGCCAGCACTGTTGTGGGCGCGGCCGAGTTCGGCGTAGCAAAAGGCGAACATCAGCGCGAGCAACGCGGCCATCACAAAGGCCAGGAACACCCCGCTGCCGGCCTGCTGGATGGCAAAGGGCGCAATCACGAACACTGAACTGGCTGGGGTCACCGCCGAGACGGTGATGGCCACCACGTCGAACACACTCAAGGTGGGTTTCAGCACGCCGTCGGGCGTGGAAGGAGCACTCATATCGTTATCCTCTTGATTGTTCTTGGTTTGAGGCAGAAACGAAAAGGTGGAGCGGCGCGGGGTATGTTCCCCGCTGACTGACGGCAAACTTAAACGCTGCGGGTAAGGCGGCCAATTCCCCTATTGGAGTACTCCCCTTGACGGCAACCGGCAAAAGTCGAACCCTTGCGGCCTGAATCCTTTGCGTGGAGCTGCACATGAGCCTGTTCAGTGAAGTCGGCATGCACGCAGGCCTGGGCCGCACCGTCGCACAAATCGGCACCGGGCGTTTCTGGAAACAACTGGTGCTGTTGTTGCACCAATGCGTGCCCTTCGACAATGCCCTGGCGATCTTCTACCCCGCCGACGGCCCGCCCCAGGCGCTGGAGGAGTACGACGCGCAACCGAGTAGCAAGCCAGCGTCGATGCTGGTTTACCTCAATGGCTTGTACTTGCTGGACCCGTTTTTCCAGGCGTGCCGAGAAGGCTATGCCAGTGGCGTGTACCGCCTTGAAGAAGTGGCGCCGGATCATTTTCGCCAGAGTGAGTACTTCCTCAATTACTTCCACGACAACGTGCTGGAAGACGAGGTGCAGTTCATCCTGCAATTACCGGGCGCGGGCACGTTGTCGCTGTCGTTGGGGATGCAGCGGTTGTTTACCGGCGAGGAAACGGGGTTGATGACCACGCTGGCGGCCTGGGTGTTGCCGTTGATGCAGCAGCATTGGCAGCAGAGCACACAGCGGGTGGCCGCGCCTGCCGAGATGGCCAGCCAGATCCGGGATGCGCTGAGTCATTTTGGCTGTGGGGTGTTGTCGGAGCGGGAGTTGGAAATTGCGCGGTTGGTGTTGCGTGGGTTTTCGTCAAAAGCCATGGCCGAACGGCTGAATATCTCGCCGGATACGGTCAAGGTTCATCGTCGGCACCTGTATGCCAAGCTGGATATCTCGTCGCAACCGGAGTTGTTTTCGTTGTTTATCCAGTCGTTGGGGCATGACTTGGAGAATCCTTAATTCCGCGGTGTGGCTACGCAGCCTCGCTGGGGCTCGACAGCTGCTACGGAGGTGAGATCGCGGCGTAGCCACCAAACATCCCAAAGCGAATCACGCCCCCACCTCACGGCGTAGCAGCTGTCGAGCCCCAGCGAGGCTGCGTGAGGCCCTCAAAGCCACCAAACATCCCAAAGCGGATAATCATGCACGCGCCTCACCAACCCCGCGCGAATCGGATTACACACCACGTAACGGGCGAAATCCTTCAAATCCTCCTCACGCCGAACACCCCTATCGTGATACCCCTTCTGCCAAAGCCGGCCCCTGCGCCCAAGCGTACGATTGACCGTCAAACTGCTGCGGGATTTTATCCGGCACATCAACTCGGCCAACGACTTGTCACGCAGTTGAACCAGCCAGTGAAGATGATCCGGCATCACCACAAACGCGAGTGAGTTCGCCCATTGATCTTCATGGGCCTGCCGAAATTCCCTTACGAGCAACCGCCCGAGCCGCCAATCACTGAAGATCGGCAAACGCCGGTCGACCACAGCGGTCAACAGGTACACCCCGCCAACCTCTGAGGCCCTTCCAATCCGCAATCGTCCAGACTTGTTTGATACAGGCATTCCTTGCCTCCAAATCAACATTAGGAGGCGAGGAATTTAGAAGGAGCAGGGCCTGAAAGCAGTCATTGATGAGCCACCAAATATTACCCATCAACGCCCGGTACGAATGGTGTTCCACACCCGCGTACGAATCCGGTCGATGTTCAGCGGCATCGCTTCCAGGGCAAACAACTTGCCCATCATTTCCGGGCTTGGGTACACCTTGGTGTCGCTCTTGATCGCCGGGTCCACCAGACTATCGGCCGCAGAGTTGCCGTTGGCGTAGTGCACGTAGTTGGTGATGCTGGCCATGACTTCCGGGCGCAGCAGGTAGTTCATGAACGCATAGCCGGCTTTTTCATCCGGGGCGTCAGCGGGCATGGCGACCATGTCGAACCAGATGGCGGCGCCTTCCTTGGGAATGTTGTAGCCGATGTTCACGCCGTTCTTGGCTTCCTTGGCGCGGCTTTCGGCCTGGAGGATGTCGCCGGAGAAGCCGACGGCTACGCAGATGTCGCCGTTGGCCAGGTCGGCGGTGTATTTCGATGAGTGGAAGTACGCCACGTACGGCCGCACTTTCATCAGCAGGTCCTCGGCCTTTTTGTAGTCTTCCGCCTTCTTGCTGTGGTGCGGCAGGCCCAGGTAGTTGAGCGCCGCTGGCAGCAGTTCCGGGCCGTTGTCGAGGATCGCCACGCCGCACTTCTGCAGTTTCTGCATGTTCTCGGGCTTGAAGATCAGGTCCCATGAGTCCACCGGGGCGTTGTCGCCGAGTACCGCCTTGACCTTGTCGATGTTGTAGCCGATGCCAGTGCTGCCCCACAGGTACGGGAAACCGTGGGCGTTGCCCGGGTCGTTGTTTTCCAAAGCCTTGAGCAGCACCGGGTTGAGGTTCTTCCAGTTGGGCAACTGGCTCTTGTCGAGCTTCTTCAGCGCCCCGCCCTGGATCTGCCGGGCCATGAAGTGGTTGGAGGGGAACACCACGTCGTAGCCGGATTTGCCGGTCATCAACTTGCCGTCGAGGGTTTCGTTGCTGTCGTACACGTCGTAGGTGAAGCCGATCCCGGTTTCTTTCTGGAAGTTCTTGGTGGTGTCGGGGGCGATATAGTCCGACCAGTTGTAGATCTTCACCGTCTCGGCGGCTTGGCTGAGGGTGGCGACAAATACCAGCGGCAACAGGGCAATGGGTCTCATGGTTCGATTTCCTGGCGGTTTTAGGGCTGTTTTTATGGCAGGCGATCAAAGATCAAAGAATCAGAGGATCAGTACATAGGTCTTGCGCACGGTTTCCTGGATATCCCAGATACCCGTGCTGTTGGCCGGCAACATCAGTGCGTCGCCGGCTTCTATGTGGAGCATTTCTCCGTTGTCGGGGGTGAAGGTGCAGCGTCCCTGGATAAAGTGGCAAAACTCCTGGGCTTTGATCTGCCGGCGCCAGCGCCCGGGCGTGCATTCCCAGATGCCGGTTTCGACGCCGTCGCTACGCTCCACGCTCAAGGTCGAGGCCACCGCTACCGGTGTGCCCAGTGGCGCGGCAACGGGGGAAGAGTCCGGTAAATGGGCGCTGAGTGTGTCTTTGAACTGGGTAATGCTCATGTTCATACCTGTGGTGATGGAAACGACTTAGTGCATGAAACCTTCCATAAACCCGGCAACCCCGCTGGCCAGCTTGCGGCGCCACGGCGCGGTGTTGGGGTTGGCCAACACCTGGTCTTCATGGACAAAGCTGCGAATGATCGCGTTGTAGCCCAGCCAGCGGCAGGGTTCCGGTTCCCAGGCCTTGAGCCCGTCCAACCGGCCCGGCTGAATGACCCATGGCTGCGTGACCAGCGGCGTGTCGAGCCCCAGGATCAAGTCGGCCAATGTACGCCCGCCCAGGTTGCTGGCCCCTACTCCCTCGCCGCCATAACCACCGGCCAGGGCGATGCCCGCCGCGTGATCGCACAGCATGTGCGGCTTGAAGCGCCGGGACATGCCGAGGTTGCCGCCCCAGGCGTGGGTGATCCGGACTTTCTTGAGTTGCGGGAACAGTTCACCGAACAGGTAGCGACGCAGTTCGACTTCGCTGTGGGTGAGGTCGAAGTTGTGCCGCAGCTTGCCGGCAAACTGATAACCACCACGGGCGCCGAACACCAGGCGATTGTCCGCCGAGCGCTGGCCGTAGGTGACCTGTCGACTGCTTTCGCCGAATGCCTGGCCACGGTTCAGGCCGATTTCGTCCCAGGTGCTGGCGGGCAACGGTTCGGTGGCGACAATCAGGCTTTGTACCGGCAACTGATAGCGGCCCAAAGGCGCCAAGGTGGTGGCATACCCTTCCACCGCCGGCACCACCCATGACGCGCGTACTGAAGCTTTAGCCGTGCGCAGGCTGCCGGACTGCCAATGGGTGACGGGGCTGTTTTCATAGATCGTGACGCCCATCTGCTCCACCACCCGCGCCAGGCCACGCACCAGCTTGGCCGGGTGAATCGTGGCAACGTGGGGGGCATAGATACCGCCATAGGGCTTGGCGATGCGGATGTGTTCGGCGAGTTGCTGCGGGCCGAGCCAACGGTAGTCGTCGTCGGTCAGGCCCTGAGCGTGGAGTTTGGCCAGGTAGGCCCGCAGGCTGGTTTCCTGCTCGGGATAACGCGCGGCGCAGTACAGCACGCCGCCCTTGCGGTAGTCACAGTCGATGCCTTCGCGCTCGATCACCTGGGCCACTTCATCGGGAATGGCGTGCAGCAGGTCGAACGAGGCCCGGCGCTGCTCCGGGGACAAGCCGGCCAGCAGCCGGTCTTCCCCCAGCAGGTTACCCATCAGCCAGCCGCCGTTACGGCCCGAGGCGCCGAACCCGGCGGTTTGCGCCTCGATGATGGCGATTTTCAGCTCGGGCGCCTGGCGCTTCAGGTAATACGCAGTCCACAGCCCGGTGTAGCCGGCGCCGATAATGGCCACGTTGACGTCCAGGTCGTGCTCCAGGGACGCACGCGCCACCAGCGGCTCGTCCAGCTGGTCCATCCATAAACTGATATTGCGCCATGCAGGCATGCCAAGCTCCACCACCACACTTCGATGGCCGTGATCCTAGAGCCTGGCCTCAGGGGCTGTCTTGCGCGCGTGCACGCAGGGAAATTTGTTTGACGTAGGCCTTGGGCGACTGGCCGGTGTGCTGGCGGAAGCAGCTGTAGAAGGCCGACGTCGAATTGAAGCCCGCGGCAAACGCCAGTTCGTCGATGCGGATCGGCGGCGTGGCCTTGTCCAGTGCGGCCAGCAAATGCTGGAGCCGCGCCTGGTTGACGTAGCGGTAAAAGCTTTGGCCCAGCACCTGGTTCAGCAGGTAGGAGATCTGGTTGCGGCTGTACCCGCACTCCTTCGCCACCCGTTGCAGATCCAGTTCGGGGTCCAGATAGGGTTGCTGGCGCTCGAAGTACTGCTGCAGGTCCTTGGCCATGTAACTCAGTTGCTGGGGCGACAGGCCCAGGCGGCTGACGGTTGGGCGCGTGGTCTCGCTGCGGCTGGCAGATTGCTCGTGCACCAGCGAGGCGTATTCGTTGACCCGCCAGATCAGGCCGTCACGCACGGTGATGGCTTCGCTGGTGCGAAACGACACCAGGCCCTGGCCGCCGCGCAAGGTAATGCGGTACTGGATGAACGCGGTGTCGCCGTCGGCGCGGATGCGGTCGGTGTGCTCGATGGCCTCGTCGGCGCCACGGGGCATGCTGGCTTGCAGATACTCGCGCAGATCGTCTGCGCCTACTACGCGGTTCTGGAAGAAATCGTGGTACTGGATGTCCGGGTGGTAGTACGACATCACGCCGTCCAGGTCCCGGTGTTTCCAGCATAGATGGTGACGCAGCACCAAGTCTCCGGTGGCCTGGGTTTGCTGGGAATCATCCGGGATGAAGTCGGGCATGGAGCGCTCTAAGGCTGGGGCAGCCTGCGAGCTTGCCCAACTTTCCGGGTGGGTTCAATGGCCATTTGACAGTTATGCCTAATGGCCTTTCGCCCATTTCCACGTAGTACATGACCTACGTCAAACTTCCTGAAAACAACCGCCGAACGGAGCGAAAAAACTCCCATGCAGGATGCGAACGAATGCTATTTTTAAAGCTCACGACGGCCAGGACCAGTGACGGTCATGGCGCCCCTGCAGCGAGCTAAAGGAAGTGCTCAATGAACAAGGTGGGCAAGATGAACAAAGTGACATTCCCCAACGCCTGCCAGCTGATGCGCTGGCATTTTCATCCACTGGGCTTTGAGGCGAGCATGGATGCTCCCGGCAGCATGATCGCCCGCCTGTTCGACCGCGCCAGCGGAGAAACCCTGATTGCGATTGCCGGCATCCCTTGTGCCACGGTGATGAATGCCGCTGATGTGGAGCGGATCATCGAGGCCGTAGAGGATGAGCTGGAGTCGTTTGTGCCGCCGCTGTCGCTGCGGGCTTGATCTGGTGTGCCGAGGGAGCTTGCTCCCGCTGGGCTGCGTAGCAGCCCCAAAATCCTAGGAGCGCTGTGCACTCCAGCTCCCTCGCCACGTGATTCAACGTCCCCCTTTATGATTTGCTGATGCGCTGATCATCAAAAAACGGCTTGTCCCCGGCAACCCGATCCGAGGCCTTCGGCACATTCACCCCTTGGCCATCCTGCGCGTCGACATACCAGTAGCAATGACTCACTGCCCGGGTAATCCCCACATAGGCCAGGCGCAGTACTTCGTCTTTTTGCGCGCTGTCGTAAGCGTCGGTATCGCCATCCTTGCCCAGGCCCGCCATGCGGTAGACCTGGTTCTTGTACGGCGAACTGGTCAAATGCTGGCAGTCGCCCAGCAGGAATACCGCATCCGCTTGCAGACCCTTGGCGCTGTGATAGGTCAGTTGCTTCAGACGGCGATCGCCATACGGCAAGCTAGAATCCAGATTAACTACAGCCTGAATATGCTCTTGCATCAATGACTTATCGCTACTTTTTCGATACAGCATTAATACCGAATCACCTTTTTGATAGTGCGCCAGCAGTTGCTGGCCCAGCGCCGCATCGTCACGATCACGCATGCTGACCGGCACCAGTTCCTTCGCGGTTCCACTGGCCTTGGCTTTCTTGCCGCTGATGGCCGGAGCAGCACGCACGATGTGCTCGGCAGCATCGATCACGTGCTGATGGCTACGGTAGTTCTCGCCCAGCATCACCCGCGTGGTGGTGGGTGACGGGAATTCCTTGTTGAACTCCATGAAGTACTTTGGCGAACTGCCCCGCCAGCCATAGATCGACTGCCAGTCATCCCCCACGCACAACAGCGAAGAACGCTGGGCGCCACGGCCTACGTGCATGGCCGGGCCACGGCTGCGAATTTCCCGCAGGCTGGCACGGATCCACGAGACGATCTGCGGCGACACGTCCTGGAACTCGTCGATCATCAGGTGCGACATCGGCCGCAGCAGGCTGTCGCTCAGGAGCTTGAGGTTTTCCGGGGTGTTTTCGCCAAACAGCGAGAACATCCGGTTGTAGGTCATGATCGGTGGCGACTGATCCAGCAAGTGATCTTCGAGGGCTTTCCAGAAAATGCTCAGCGCCTCGAAGTAAAAACGGTCTGGATCGTCCTTGGCAAAGCTCATCTTGCCCACGGCGGTGGGCACATCCAGCCCCAGGTTCTCGATAAACCCGGCGGCGGCGACAAAGCTGTCCAGTAGTGGCGCCGAAGCCAGCTCGCCCTTGACCTTGTAATCGAAGCCCGGGCCCGCTGTTGCATCGCCGGCCAAGCTGCTCAGAAGACGCCTGGATGACTCGTAGTTATCAAGCCATATCAGTGGCTTACGGCAGAAAGCTTGAAACAGGGTGCGCTTTACCGCCCACTCTGCACGCACGGACAGCTTGGCGCCGGGACGACTGGTTTGGGCATTTTCCCGAGGGTCGAAGCCCAGCACTACCCAGGCATCCAGCTCGGCAATGTAGCCATGGCAGTGAAACTGCGCACCGTTGATATCGAAGGTCTGGCGATTGGGCTCGATGCCCTTGATCGGCCAGGCGCCGGCGCGAAACCACAGGTCTTCGATCACATCACAGAGTTCTTCATCGCGCTTGGCGGCCAGCTCGGTAACGGCCACGCGTTTCTGCACGTCAGGATGATCCCGCTCAAGCTCCTTGAGTTGCAGGGCGTGGCGCGCCAACGGGGCAATCAGTTCGCGGAAGCGTTCGTGACGGCCATGCAGCTGGTGGTAGCAGGCATTCAGTTGCTGGCGCTGGACGTCGTTGATCCGCAATTCAAAGGGGTTGCTGTCGGCTTCATCAAAACCCGCTTCGGTGCGCGCGTTGAGGTTCTCAAACGCTTGCAGCCGCTCCAGGCCCGGCAGGCTGCGGACCATCGGCAGAATGCGCGAGTGAAAGGTGCGCACCACGGCTTGGGCTTCTTTCATACCAAGGGGTTGACCCCACAAGGCGAGAATTTCCATGAGCTTGTTGATGAAGTCCTTGCGCGATTCGCGGGTGAAGGTCACCACCGTCATCGAGCTCAGCTCAAAGCCCAGGTAATGGGTCAGCAGCAGGATACGCAGCACCAGCGAGGTGGATTTACCGGCGCCGGCGCCGGCAATTACCGAGGTGGACGGCGTGTCGCTGAAGATCATCTTCCACTGGGCCGTGCTCGGCTGGGCATGGGCTGGCAGCAGGCGCGCGACGTCGGCCTTGATACGTTTTTTCAGCTCGGCGGTCAGCGGTAGGCGCCAATCGTCGAACAAGCTGTCGTCGACACCCGGCGCGGTGTGTTCATCCGGCCGGAAGTCACGGATCAGCAAGACCTGGCGGCCTTCTTCGATACCCTCTGCCTTGCCTTCCTTATAGCCATACTCCACGCCGGCCGTGTGGCCACTTCGAAAGCCATCGGCCTGGCCATGCAACCAGGAAAACCGGTGCTGGGCACGCAAGCGCGTCAGGCCATGTCCGAATAATCGGGCGGCGAGCCGTTTCAACAGGGGCATTTCGGCCAGTGGCCGCGGTTCGGGAGGCAGATCGGGGGTGTGTTGCGGCACGCGGACTCCTGCGAGGCTTTAACTCGGACTAGAGCGCTATGTTCGCCGTAAATGCCCCTCAGTTCCAGCCAATTGCTTTGGGCTCATGCAGTTAGGCGATGAAGTGAAGATACGTCTTGAGCATCGGCATCGAAGCATTCGATAGGAATCCTGCATTTTTTACGCTTTTTATCGAATGGATGCTGCTGGATCATGGCTCCCATCCACAGGAGACGATCATGCTTGAACTTCGACCTTTCAATACCCTGGGCGGCGCCAATCACGGTTGGCTGGACGCTCACCACCACTTTTCCTTTGCCGAGTACCACGACCCCAAGCGCATGCACTGGGGCAACCTGCGGGTATGGAACGACGACCTCATTGCACCGGGCACCGGCTTCCCGCAACACCCGCACCGGGACATGGAAATCATCACCTATGTGCGTGAAGGCGCCATCAGCCATGCTGATAACCTGGGCAACAAGGGCCGCACCGAGGCTGGCGATGTCCAGGTGATGAGCGCCGGCACCGGGATTGCCCACAGCGAATACAACCTGGAAGCCACGCCGACCAAGATTTTTCAGATATGGATTATTCCCAATGAGGCGGGTTTGCCGCCGTCGTGGGGCGCCAAGCCGTTTCCGAAGGGTGACCGCGAAGGTTTTGTGACCCTGGCCAGTGGCAAGGCTGGAGACAGCGAAAGCCTGCGCATTCGTGCGGATGCACGCCTGGTGGCAGCCAACTTGAAAGCCGGTGAAAGCGCGGAGTATCGCCTGGACAGCGGACGCCGGGCGTACCTGGTGCCGGCGACCGGAGTGATTGAAGTCAACGGCTTGCGTGCACACGCTCGAGACGGTGTTGCGGTTGAGGATGAGCAGGTATTGCGGGTGACGGCGGTTGAGGACAGTGAGATCGTGTTGGTCGACCTCGCCTGACGCTAAACACCCCTGTAGGAGCGAGCTTGCTCGCGAAAAACTAAAGAGCGCCGCGTGTTTTCAGAAAGCCCGCGTCATCGTTAAAGTCCTTCGCGAGCAAGCTCGCTCCTACAGTTGTTACAGCTCTAGTTAGCCGAGATCGCCCCGTCCACCAACACCTGCGCCTCTTCCACCAGTTGCTTCAGGTGATCCTCGCCAATAAAGCTCTCGGCATAGATCTTGTAGATGTCCTCAGTACCCGATGGCCGTGCGGCAAACCAGCCGTTTTCAGTCATCACTTTCAGCCCGCCAATCGCCTGGTCGTTACCCGGCGCGTGGCTGAGGATCTGCTGGATGCTTTCCCCCGCCAACTGCGTGGACGTCACCTGGTCCGGCGACAGCTTGCCCAGCAAGGCTTTCTGCACGGGGGTGGCCTTGGCGTCCACACGAATGGCGAACGGTTCGCCCAACGCGTCAGTCAGCCCACGGTAGATCTGGCTCGGGTCCTGGCCTTTGCGGGAAGTCATCTCTGCGGCCAGCAGCGCCGGGATCAAGCCATCCTTGTCGGTGCTCCACACGCTGCCGTCCTTACGCAGGAACGAAGCCCCAGCGCTTTCTTCACCGCCAAAACCGAGGGAGCCGTCGAACAGGCCGTCGGCAAACCACTTGAAGCCCACCGGCACTTCGTACAGGCGACGGCCAATGCGATTGGCCACGCGATCAATCAGGCCGCTGCTGACCACGGTCTTGCCCACGGCAGCATCAGCACGCCACTCAGGGCGATTCTGGAACAGGTAATCGATAGACACCGCGAGGTAGTTGTTCGGCGCGAGCAAGCCACCGGATGGCGTCACGATGCCGTGGCGGTCGTGGTCCGGGTCGCAGGCGAAGGCCACGTCGTAACGGTCCTTGAGGCCGATCAAGCCTTGCATGGCGTAGCTGGAGGACGGGTCCATGCGGATCTGGCCGTCCCAGTCGACGCTCATGAAGCGGAAGGTGGAATCGACTTCGGTGTTCACCACGTCCAGGTTCAAGCGATGGTGCTCGGCAATGGCCGACCAGTAGCGCACCCCTGCTCCGCCCAGCGGATCGACGCCCAGGCGCAGGCCCGCGCTGCGGATCGCATCAAAGTCGATGACGTTGACCAAGTCGGCCACGTAGGTGTTGAGGTAGTCGTGACGATGGGTCGTGTCGGCCTTCAAGGCCTGGGCGTGGGTGATGCGCTTGACCCCGGACAGTTTATTGGCCAGCAATTCATTGGCCTTGGCTTCGATCCACTTGGTGATGTGAGTGTCGGCCGGGCCGCCATTCGGCGGGTTGTACTTGTAGCCGCCGCTTTGCGGCGGGTTGTGGGACGGCGTGATCACGATGCCGTCGGCCAGGCCGCTGGTGCGGCCACGGTTGTAGCAAATAATGGCGTGGGAAATCGCCGGTGTCGGGGTGTACTCGTCGCCCTCGGCCAACATCACGTGTACGCCATTGGCGGCCAACACTTCCAGGGCGCTGGCGCCGGCTGGGGTGGACAGCGCGTGGGTGTCCAGGCCGACAAATAACGGGCCGTTGATGCCTTGGGCTTCACGGTAAAGGCAAATAGCCTGGCTGATGGCAAGCACGTGCCATTCGTTGAAGCTCAAGTCGAACGAGCTGCCGCGATGCCCGGAGGTTCCAAAGGCGACGCGCTGGGTGGAGATCGCTGCATCAGGCTGGCCGGTGTAATAGGCCGTTACCAGTCGCGGGATGTCTACCAGCAGTTGAGCTGGTGCCGGCTTGCCCGCAAAAGGACTGAGAGTCATGCATAAACCTCTGAAAGAGAAGGATTCGGAAAAAAGTGCAGTTTACTGAGAGTTGGACTGCTCCGCGACGTTATAAATCCTACAACAATCAGGGAAATTTCATTCGGCGCTGGTCTGTGTCTGCCTCAGCGCCTGAGCCAGCTCACCCAGGGCGTTCTCCAGGTTATGCGCCCCGTCGAAGGTATGGCTCAGCCGCAAATGCTGGCGGTGCAGGCCACTGACGCTGAACAACTCACCCGGCGCGATCACCACCTGCCGGCCGAGCAGGCGCTGGAACACCTGGCGCATGTCCACCGCCGCCGTTGAGCGCAACCAGAAGGTGGCGCCAGCGGCAGGCATTTGGTAGCTCACTTGATCCCCCAGATGCTCGTCCAGGCGCAGGCTCATCAGCCGGGCCTGCTCTTTGAGTTGCGGGCGTAACTCCCGCAGATGCTGGTCGATCCGCCCGCTCAGGTAGAGCCGCGCAATCGCCCGCTGGCGGATAGAGGACAACCGGAACTCGCGCAGCAGGAACAGGCGTTGCAGCTCGCCGCTCAAGTGCCGGGACAGCAAATAACCAAACGGCGCTTCAGGCCCGAGCACTTTCTCGAAGGTGGAAAACACCATCAGCCGCTCGGGGTTCGCCAGGTCCCGCAAGGCAGTGGTTGGCTGCTCGAAGCCCAGTTCGCCATGGCTGTCATTTTCTAACAACCAACAGCCATGCTGGTTCAGCAACCGTACCAAGTGCAGGCGGTCATGAGTGGACAGGACGATGCCTGATGGCTGGCTGATGCCCGAGGAGAGCAACGCCAGTTGAACCGGTTCATTGCTGAGCAATTGCTCGAGCAACCCTTGATCCAGGCCGCCGTCCGCCGTGAACGGTAGTTCCAGGACCTTCACGCCTGCGCCCTGCAACAACCGCAGAATCAACCAGTCACAGGGTGATTCCACAATAACGGCAGCGCCCTTGAGCCCCAGCACCTCAATCAGGATTTCCAGCACTCCGCGCAGATCGGCGCCGATGTACACCTCATCCGCCTGCCAGCAGCGGGTTGGAGACGAGGTGTAGCGTGCCGCGAGTGCCGCGCGCAATTCCCAGACGCCGCACGGCTGCGACCATGGCTGCAAATGGCGCGGGTAGTGACGCAACAGTTCGCGCTCCAACAACAACAACGCACCGTCCAGAGACGCCCCCAGTGCCGGTTCATCGGCGCTGAGCACCAGCATGCCGGGGCGTCGTGCACTGGCATAGAGGCGCTCCAGCAGGTCACCACTGCTACTGGGCGGCTTATTCAACACCGGCCAGGCGTAATAGCCCGACTTGGCCACCGAATAGACCCGCCCTTCCTTCTCCAGCAACGAGTAAGCGTATTGGATGGTCGAGATCGACACATTCAGGCGCTGAGACAATTGCCGCAATGACGGCAATTTTACCCGGGCGTCGGTGCCGACCTCACTGATGAGGTTGATCATGTAGCGATAAACCGCCTGGTAAGCGAAGTCGGTTTGGCTGTCGTCCTTGAGGTTCATCGCTGTTTACCCGTCGTCACCCCCTCAACGCCCTGCCAGTTGGCAGGTTGCCAGGGCGGGCGCTTCTTGCTGCGGCCCTGCGGCCACACACGCAGCCGCTGTGGCAGGCCGCTTGCGATACAGATGTTGCAACAGGTCGATCGGCAATCCGCTGATGTCGATCGCCCATTGCATGAGCATCTCGGCCACCGGCTTGCCTTGCAGCGCCTTGTGCAGCTCGGGGAGTGCCACCAACATGCCGGGGTGGCATTGGCGCAAAAAGCTTTCGAGGCGCTCGCCATGACGGATGAACGGCGAAAACATCAGGCAGTTCAGTTGGTTTTCATCCAGCCCGAACAGCGCCTGGGCGTAGTCGGCCGACAAGGCGCGGCCATCCTGGCTGCCGGCCTGGGCTATCAGCTGCTCGGGAATCTGCTTGCGCCGCATAAACAACGTGGCCTGCTGCACAAAGCCCAAGGCGCCCTCTTCATAGCTCAGTTCCCGCAGGCACTCTGCCTGCAAGCCGCGCAGGTGGGCCATCAGCAATGGGTTCGCGTAGGCTGGATGACTGAAGTGAAAGCCAAACTCTTCCGGCTGATAAGCCAGGAACTGCCGCAACAACGGGCCGGACGGGTATTCGACGGCTTCCATCAGGTCCGCAATGCCGATGTAGGCCAGGGGACGGTCGGTGTCCTTGTCGGACGCATCGACGGCGACATAGTGCTCGCCGTAGACATCGGAGTAATAAGCGCTGCTCCACTCGTCCATGCGCGCGAACAATCCGCTGAGCACCATAGGCTGCCGCGCCGGAACCGCTGCACCCGCCGCCAGCGCAGCCTTTTTCAACCACGCCAGGTACTCGCGTTGCTTGCGTGGGGAATCACCGCTGACCATCGCGTGCACGCCGCCATCCCACGTGCTCACACGCTGATAGAAGTCGCCGAGGGCCAGGTAGGCGTCGTTGCACAGGGTTTGGCGCAGGTCTCCCGAGGTCAGGTGCCCCACCATCAGCATGTTGCGCCGACTGGTATCGCGCGCCGTGGCGGAGGCCGGCCGCAG
Organism: Pseudomonas sp. SED1; assembly: GCF_034044025.1. Lineage (NCBI taxonomy): Bacteria > Pseudomonadati > Pseudomonadota > Gammaproteobacteria > Pseudomonadales > Pseudomonadaceae > Pseudomonas > Pseudomonas sp. SED1. Next base: position 30,341 of record NZ_JAXCIS010000013.1, on the reverse strand, counting down.
GTGGTTGAACGGCAACACTTCCTGGTTTTCCACCATCAGCAGTTCCACACGCGGGTCGTCATGCACAAACAGCGCGCTGTAGCCGCGATGCAAGGTGTCCAGCGCCGTTTGCGTCATGCCGGCGTGGCGCAAGGTGGCGACACGTAATTGAAAGGTGCGAGGCGCCCGGCCCGCGAGTGTCAGCTGCGCCGCACGCAGCAAGGTCAAGGCGTAGCTGCTGCCAGCGCCAGCGCCGTGAGCGACCAGCACCTTGTATTCACCGATCCGCTCCATGCCGCCTGCCGCCACCACGATTCTTTGAATCAATAATTGAAGCGAGGTGCGTTCTGTTCGAGAAAAATGTCCAACCAAGCGTTGTAATACTTGTTGATAGACATAGTTCATGGCTTGTTCGTGAATAGCGCTCATAGTTCTACTACCTGAGTTGAAATATCAGTGTCGGGCAACCGTTAACTAACGGTGTTTGCCTGACTGTTGTTTCTGTAGGGGCGTTGCAACATGTGACATTCAATGGAGATTAGCACCGCACCATGCCTGCCAATGGGCGCTTCGGGGCTTCCAGTCCCGGAAACGCGGCACGCTTCGAGTCGGCGGTGCTAACACCGGCGGTCTTAGGATTGTTCTGACAACTTCCTACACCGTCTTAACTTACAAACTAAAGAAGCATCTGACGCAACCAACTTAAATAGTGGTTTTTCGCCTGAGCGGGCATACAGCGCTTTATTGGATTTAATGAACGCATGGGGTGACTTCAGATATTCAATCATTGCTCAATCCTTGAGATGAAAGTGAGGGAGCAATTATCAGCGCTTGAATCCTGATTAACAGATACAGAACCGGGCCTGAAACCAGTTCAGATGAGCGCAGGCATCGGGTATCGACCCCCCAGACACGACAACGCCGCACTGGGATTCAGGGCGGCGTGAGGGGCAGCAAGGTGATTTATCGGGCTAAAACGCTGAAGTCCCGATTAAAACGGTGGGCAGGTTAAATCCTGTCAAATGGCGCATTTGCCCCATGCGCCCGGGGGAAGGAATACTCGCTTGAGAATATTCCCACAGATCAAACAGCTTCTACCTGCAAGGCGACGCGCTCACGGCACGGACATTCGTCCATATAACGGTGCGCTTCAACGAACTGGCTGAACGGAAACACCGTGGTCTTCAGCGGTACCAGCACCTTGTCGGCGGTCAGTTGGTTGATGTCACGCAAGGCTCGCTGCAAGGCCACCTGGTCCTGGATGATGCCCAGTTCCGGTTTGCCGGTGAAGTTGCCGATGCAGTGCACAAAGAACTGAATGTTCTTCTGGAACGCCGCGCAGGCCGGAAATGGCGTCTGGTTGCCACCTTGTAGGCCGTACAGCACCAGGCTGCCACGGGGCGCCAACACATCGCCCAGCAGCGACATCTGCGGGCCACCCAAACCATCGAACACCACGTCAACGCCGCGGTTGTCGGTGAACTTGTTGATTTGCATCAGCAGGTCCTGCTCTTCGGTGACGATGACCTTTTCTGCCCCGAGGGACAGCAGGTATTCGCGCTCATCACTGGTCTTGGTGGCGGCAATCACCCGCACACCGAGGGCTTTACCCAGTTGCACAAACGATGGGCCGGCACAGTGGCTGGCGTCCGTCACCAGGGCAAACTGCCCGGGTTTGACCCGCGCCAAGTCCATGTACGCAAAGTACGCAATCAGCAGCGGCGTGTAGTGCACGCTGGCTTCAATCGGGCTCAAGACGTCCGGGTAACGGGTCAAGGCCGAACGGGGCAGGACGATTTGTTCGCCATACACCGGGTAATCATTCGGGCTCTCGGCCGGGAAGCTGGCGACCTTGTCACCCACCGCCAGGTCGTCGACACCCTCGCCTACGGCCACAACCACACCGGCCATTTCATGGCCCAGGCCTGATGGCAGACGGGCATGGGACGACGCCAGGTTCTGGCGCCACAGAATGTCGTACCAACTGATGCCAATCGCTTCGACGCGCACCTGCACTTCGCCCGATGCGGGCTTAGCGGCTGCATGCTCTTCGCATTTGAGCACCTCGGCCGGACCAAACTTGTGAAAACGGATCGTGCGGGACATCGCAAACCTCGTCAAAGTAACCTCTATTGCCATGAACTCTATCTGGGCTTTCGGAGCAAGGCCACCGGTCGCCATTAATAGTCGACATGCCTGTCATTGATTCCGCACATACGGAAAACGCACCAAGCCATGTAGGAAAACTGAATTAGCCGGTGCAGAGTACCAGCCTTTCCCCGTAAGATTCATGCCGGTCATTGTTCTTATATGACCGCTCCCGTCAAGTTTACTGACGCCGCCTGGGACACAAGATGAACCGTAACGACCTGCGTCGTGTCGACCTCAACCTGTTGATCGTATTCGAAACCTTGATGCATGAGCGCAGTGTGACCCGCGCTGCCGAGAAATTGTTCCTTGGCCAACCGGCCATCAGCGCGGCGTTGTCACGCCTGCGCGGCCTGTTCGACGACCCGTTGTTCGTGCGTACCGGGCGCAGCATGGAGCCTTCGGCCCGTGCGGTCGAAATCTTCGCCCTGCTCTCCCCGGCCCTGGACTCGATTTCCACGGCCGTCAGCCGCGCATCGGAGTTCGACCCGGCCACCAGCACCGCCGTATTCCGCATCGGCCTGTCGGACGACGTCGAATTCGCCCTGCTGCCACTGCTGCTCAAGCGCCTGCGGGCCGAAGCCCCCGGCATCGTGCTGGTGGTGCGCCGCGTCAACTACATCCTGATGCCCGGGCTGCTGGCCTCCGGGGAAATCTCCATCGGCGTGAGCTACACCACCGATTTGCCGGCCAACGCCAAGCGCAAGGTCCTGCGCCGCAGCAAGCCGATGCTGCTGCGGGCCGACAGCATGCCTGGGTCCATGAGCCTGGATGACTTTTGCGCCCGGCCCCATGCCCTGGTGTCGTTTGCCGGGGATTTGAGCGGGTTTCTGGATGAAGAGCTGGAGAAGCTTGGCCGCAAGCGCCATGTGGTGCTGGCGGTGCCGCAATTCAATGGACTGGGGACGTTGCTGGCGGGTACCGATATTGTCGCGACCGTGCCGGACTATGCCGCTGAGGCGTTGACGTCAGCGGGTGGCTTACGGGCTGAGGAGCCGCCGTTGCCAGTGCGTACGTTTGAATTGCACATGGCGTGGCGTGGGTCTCAGGACAATGATCCGGGGGAACGGTGGTTGCGGTCGCGGATTCAGATGTTCTTTGGGGATCCGGACAGCCTCTGACCCATGACTTAACCATCCGTAGAACGTGTCACAGCTTCCCACTGATCGATATCCCGCAGGGATTGCCGCAGTTTTTCCCGCACATAACCCAGCGCATCACTGCCCAGCAGCAAATGCGCCGGTGGGTGGTCGCTGGCAATCAGCGTCAACATCGCCTGCGCGGCTTTTTGTGGGTCACCCAATTGATGGCCGCTTTTTTCTTCCCGCGCCTTGCGCACCGGATCAAAGCTCGCATCGTAGTCGGCAATGCTGCGTGGCGTACGCTGCATGGACCGCCCGGCCCAATCGGTACGAAACGAACCCGGCGCCAAGGCCGTGACAAAGATGTTGAACGGCCGGAGTTCTTTGCTCAGGGTGTCGGAGATGCCTTCCAGCGCGAACTTGCTCCCGCAGTAGTAGGCGATACCCGGCATGGTGATCGTGCCGCCCATGGACGTGATGTTGATGATGTGCCCACGGCGGCGCTGGCGGAAGTACGGCACGAAGGCCTTGGTCACGGCAACGGCGCCGAACACATTGACGTCGAACTGACGGCGCATGTCCTCCAGCGGCGACTCTTCAAAAATCCCCTCATGGCCGTAACCCGCATTGTTCACCAGGACGTCCACCGGGCCGAAGCGGGTCTCCACCTCGGCGACGACGCTGTCGATCCGCTCAAAGTCCGTGACGTCCAGAATTACGCCATGGGCGCGTTCCGCCGATAACGCTTCGAACGCCTGCAGGGCCGTCTCATTGCGCACAGTCCCGATGACTCGGTGGCCGGCAGCCAACGCCTCTGCTGCCAGCGCTTTGCCAAAGCCGCTGCTGATGCCGGTGATGAACAGTGTTTTTTGAGTACTCATGAAAAATGGCTCTCGGTGGATGTGCCCCCATGGTAGTCAGGTAAGCACTGTCGACCTATGCCGGTAACTCTATGAGGTTTGCCTATTCCTATTAGCCTCGGGGAGGCTCAATCACGTTCACCTGCTCCGCCAGCAACACCGGCAATTGCAGCTGCAAAAACGCGACCCACGTGCGCACCTTGGCATCCAAAAAACGCCTCGACGGATACACCGCGAAAATGCTGCGCTCCCTTAGCCGATAGTCGGGCAACAGCCGTACCAGCGAACCTTCCCGCAGTGCCGCGCTTGCACTGAAAAACGGCAACAAACTGACGCCCATTCCTTCCTGCGTCGCCTTGACCATCGCATCCGCCACGTTGGTCCTGAAGGTGTCCCCCGGCGCAATCGCAACCTCGCCCTCTTCACCTTTGAACACCCAGACATCCTCCTGGAAATCCTGAAGGTGCAAGCGTCGGTGCTGCACCAGTTGCTGCGGACTCTCGGGCACGCCGTATCTGGCCAGATACCCCGGCGCCGCACACAGTACGCTGAACAACTGCCCCACCGTCTGGCTCACCAGCGCTGAATCCGGCAACGAATGGGCGATGGAGATCACCACGTCGTGGCCCTCTTCCAGCGGGTCCGGGTTGTGCTGTGACAGGGTCAGCTCGATGGACACGTCCGGGTATTGCTCGCTGTAGCGGGCAATCAACGGGGTGATCAGCACGCCAAGCCCGCTCATACAATGCAGCCGCAACCGCCCGCGCGGGTTGAGGTGTGCGCCGCTGGCCTCCGCGGTGGCTTCCCTCACGTCCTCAAGAATGTCGCGACAGCGCAGCAGGAACCGCTCGCCTGAGTCGGTAAGGCTCAGGCGTCGGGTGGTGCGTTGCAACAGGCGGGTCTCAAGGTGTTTTTCCAGCTCGGCGATCAACCGCGACACGTGTGCGCCGGACATGTCCAGAGCCTCGGCCGCCGCAGCAAAGCTGCCTGTGTCGACAACCCGGGCAAACACCTGCATGCCATTGAGCAGATCCATCAGTGTTGCCCCTCGATTGCTACCTGATACGTACGAGTCATTCACCTGTTCCTGTCTTTATCCCGCTGTGGCAATCACTAAAATGAACCCTACTCACAGAGGGACTCATCATGAATATCAAATGGCTCAGCTTGATCCTGCTCTTCAGCGCTACCGGCGCTATGGCGGCCGGCAGCAGTGAAGCGCCGGATATCCAGCGCATTGTTTCACTCACACCCGTGCCCGGCAGTTGCCAGGTAGAACCGGCGACGATGGTTTATCTCGACAGCCAGGGCGTCAGCCACACCGTCAACTACCAGGTCATGGGTACGTGCCAGGGCGGGGTTTAAAGCAGCTTCCAGGTGTAACTGAGGATCAGCCGGTTCTCATCGATATCGCTGCGGTAGTTTGAACGGGCCATGACGTTACGCACCCGGATGCCCAGGCCGCTCAGCGTGCCGCTTTGCACCACATAGCCGATATCCAGGTCGCGCTCACGATCCTTGCCTTCGTAACCGGCGCCGGTCGTCACGTTATTACCGGAGATATAGCGCACGGTGGTGGTCAGCCCCGGAATGCCCAACGCCGCGAAGTCGTAGTCGTACCGCGCTTGCCAGGAGCGTTCGTCGGTGTAGGCGAACTCGTAGGTGGGCACCTCGTTGCCCAGTGGCGAAATGTTGGCGAAGACCCGTGGGAACGCACTGTCGCCGTACATGGCTTGATAGCCGACGTAGAAGATATGGCCGCCATGCTTGGCCGACAGCAGCGAGAAAAACGCCTGGTTGTCGATCTTGCCGAGCAGTTTGTCGCCGTCTTCCCGGGCATCGTAGTAGCCGAGGTTGGCGCCGAGTATCCAGTCGCCCATCGGCTTGCTGTGCTTGAGACCCACAAAGTCCTGGCGGTAGATGTCCTTGAGTTGGCCATGCCAGTAGCTGACGCTGGTGCGGTTGGTGTTGAAGGCGTAGTCGCCGCCGACATAGTTGAACGCATCACTTTCTGCGCCGCGTTGCGGCACGTGGCCAAGCATGGCGATCATCTTCTCGTCGCCGGCTTCGTTGCGCAGGCTGGTGGTGGTCAAGTGCCCGGCCTGTAGCGTCAGGCCGGCGATTTCGCCGGAGCTGACACTCACGCCCTGGTAGCTGGGCGGCAACAGGCGAATGTCACTGAAGGCCAATACCGGCAGGTTGGGTTGCAGCTCGCCAACCTTCAATTCGGTTTTGGAGAGTTTCGCCTTGAAGGTCAGGCCCAAACGGCTGTAGTCGTCCGGGGCACTGCCATCGCCCTTGACCGGGAGCAAGCCGGTATTGGTCCGGTCCGAGCTGCTGTCGAGTTTGAGCCCCAGGGTGCCTAGGGCATCCAAACCAAAACCCACGGGCCCCGGGGTATAGCCGGATTTGTAGGTCAGGATAAAACCCTGGCCCCACTCCTGCGCCTTTGATTGCTTGTTGGCGCCCACGATGTCCGAAAAGTCGCGGCTGAAATAGTAATTGCGGGCCTGCAAGGTGGCTGTGGAGTCTGCGAAAAAACCACCCTCAGCCGCCGTCGCCGCAAGGGGCATGCCCAACAGGGACAGCCAGATACGTTGTGTATTCATGTCGTTGCTCTTAGTTATTGTTATCGACAGTTATTGCGCCGGGGCGGCGACCACCTCTGGCCGGCCTCGACGTTCATTCAGGGCGTACCCCGTCATCGCCAGCACCGCGATAGCCCCAGGAATGGCAAAGGCCATGAAGTTCAGGTGCAGGGGCAACTCAATGCCCATCAGTGCGCCGCCCAACAGCGGACCTACGATGGCGCCCGTGCGGCCAATACCGGAAGCCCAGCCGAGGCCAGTGGCTCGAATGTTCAAGCCATAGAGTTGTGCGGCACCGGCGTACAGCAGGATCTGTGTGCCGATGGTGGTGGCGCCCGCAAAAAAGATCAGCAGATACAAGACCGGCATCGGGCTATTGATCCCCAGCAGGCTGATGGAAACCAGCGCGGCGATGAAGAAGCCGATCACCACCTTCACCAGGTTAAGCCGGTCACACAGCCAACCGCCGACGAGCGCCCCGGCAATGCCACCAAAGTTCAGCGCCAGCAGGAAGGACAGGCTCGACCCCAGGCTGTAACCGGCGCCCGCCATCAGCTTGGGCAGCCAGGAACTCAAGGCGTAAACCATCAACAGGCAGCAGAAAAACGCGACCCAGATCGCCGCCGTCCTCAAGCCCAGGCCATGGCGGAACAATTCCATCACGGAGGCACCTTTGCCTTTTCCGGTGCTGATGTGCAGCTCATCTTCCGGGTTGATCGAAATGTGCGGCGACAGGCGCTTGAGCAGCGCACGCGCCTGCTCCTGTCGGCCCTGACGGATAAGGAACCCGATGGATTCGGGCAGCCAATACACAATCAATGGCATGAGCAGCAGCGGGATGGCCGCCGCGAAGAACATGGACGGCCAACCGAAACGCGGCAACATGAAAATCCCGACCCCGGCCGAGAGCATGCCGCCCAGCGAATAACCGCCGAACATCACCGCCATCAGGATGCTGCGCATTTTCTTCGGCGCGTATTCAGTAATCAGTGCGGCGGCATTGGGCATCAGCCCGCCGCAGCCAAGCCCGGCGATAAACCGGCAAATACCAAATTCAGTCGGGCTGCTGGCAAAACCGTTAATCACCGTGGCGACGCTGAACAACGCAAAGCAGATGGCGATGCCTTTGCGGCGACCAAACTTGTCCGCCAGGCTACCGAAGATCAGCGCTCCGAACATCATGCCAAACAGCGCGTAACTGCCCAGCGCGCCGGCCTGTAAGGGCGTCAGCCCCCATTCCGTCATGATCGATGGCAAGACCACGCCATAGATAAACAAGTCATACCCGTCAAAGATCAACAGCAAGGCACACAGGCTGACTACCAACCAGTGGAAACGGTTGAAACGGGCGTTGTCGATAATCGAATTAACGTCATGGGTACGCATGGCAATGCTCTCTTTATTGTTGTTGTGAGTCAGTGTCTGCAGGTACAGCGATGGGTCAGCCGAGGTCGCCGCCTCCTACCGGCAAGGTCACGCCCGTGATGTAAGAAGCCTCATCGGAGGCGAGAAACAGGATCGCGCCGGCTTGTTCGTCGATGCTGCCGTAGCGCTTCATCGGGCTGCTGTCGAGGGTCTGGTCGACAATCTGTTGGTACCAGACGCGCTCTTGGTCGCTCTGGGGCTGGCTGTTGCGCGGGATCCGGCGCGGTGGTGCTTCGGTGCCACCCGGCGCGGTGGCATTGACCCGAATGCCGCTGCCGGCGGTCTCCAGGGCCAGGCATGCGGTCAGGGCGTTCACGCCGCCCTTGGCCGCGCCATACGGCACGCGGTTCACCCCACGGGTGGCGACGGACGAAACATTGACGATGGCACCACTGCCCTGCTCCAGCATGTAGGGCAACACGCAATGGCAGCACCACAACGTGGGGAACAGCGAACGACGCACTTCAGCCTCGATTTCGTTCTCGGCGTAATGTTCGAACGGCTTGGCCCAGATGGTCCCGCCGACGTTATTGACCAAAATGTCGATACGCTCGAATCGCGCCTTGGCGGCGGCCATCACGCGCGCGCATTCGGCGTGCTGTTCAAGGTCGGCAGTGAGGACCAGCGCCCGCTCATGCTGCAACTCATGCACGAGCTCCGAGCGGTCGACCGCCACCAGCCAGGCGCCCTCTTCCAGCAAACGCTCGGCGACACGCCGGCCGATGCCCTGGGCGGCGCCGGTCACCAGCGCGACTTTGGTGTTGAAACGTGGGTTCATGGGGCTTTCCTCAAGCGGCGTCGCCGGTGACGATGGCGTTGGGTGTGAACTTCTCGTAATGGAAGCTGGCGGGCGTTACGCCCTGGTTCTTGAAGTGTTGGCGTACTGCATCGACCATCGGCGGCGGCCCGCACAGGTACACATCCACGTCGCCGTCGTTCAGCACGTCGGCGGCCATGTGTTGGGTGACATAGCCCTGCTGCGGGTGCGCTGTCTGTGGATCGGCCACGCAGGTGACAAAACTGAAATTGGGCAGACGTTTGGCGAAGGCTTCCAGCACCTCGACCATCACCAGGTCCTGATCCCGCGTCACGCCGTAGATCAGCCTGACCGGCCGGGTTTCCCCACGTTCAGCCAGCGCTTCGAGCATCGACAGGAACGGCGCCAACCCGGTGCCGCCCGCCAGCAACAACAACGGCCGCGCCACTTCACGCAGGTAGAAACTGCCCAGTGGCCCGGTCATCGGTACGGCGTCGCCCGGCCGGGCGCGGTCCAGCCAGCCACTCATCAGCCCGCCAGGCACATGCTTGATCAGGAAGCTGGCGCGTTTGTCGCCGGGCTTGCTGCTGAAGGAATACGAGCGGGTCTGCCCGCTGTCGGGCACGCCGATATTCACGTATTGGCCCGGCAGGAACACCGGCGCCTGGTCCAGCTCGAAACTCACCTCCAGAGCGGCATCGGCATGCCGGGTAATGCTCGCCACCGTCGCGGCAAACTGCGCGGTGCCGGTCTTGCACGCACCGGACGGCACCGGCACGGCAATCACGCAGTCGGATTGCGGCACCATCTGGCAGGTCAGCACCTGGCGCTCGCCGGCTTCATCCTCGCTCAGGGCGTCTTCGATATAGTCGTCGCCCAAGTCATAGGTGCCGGTTTCACAGCGGCATTTGCAGGTGCCGCACACGCCGTCCGAGCAGTCCATGGGCAGGTTGATACGTTGGCGAAAGGCCGCGTCGAGGACCTTTTCACCCACCTTGCAGTCGATGAAACGGGTCACTCCGTCCTCGAAGTTCAGGGCAATGGAGTACGTCATGGGCGTGTCCTCAGATGTGGTAGATATCGATGACCTGATGGATGTAGTCGTTTTTCAGCACCACCTTCTTGCGCGTGATCAGCGGCTGTTCGGCGCGGATGTCCAGGCGATAGAACGAGGTGCCGAAGTACGTATCCGTGGTCTTGTAGCGATGGCTGAGGGTTTGCCAGTTGAAACGCAGTTCCACGTGTTGACCGTCATCGGCCAGCACTTCGAGGTTGGTGATCAGGTGCGCTGTGCGCGGCTCCGGTGTGCTGGCGCTGGAGCGCTCGGTCTTGATCCGGAACACGCGGTCTTCCAGGCCGTCGCGGCTGGGGTAATAGATCAGCGAAATTTCGCTCTGGGGGTCTTCGGTCAGGGTGTCGTGGTCGTCCCAGGCCGGCATCCAGTACTCGACCTTGGGTGAATAGCATTCAAGCCACTCGTCCCACTGACGGTCATCCAGCAGGCGCGCTTCGCGGTACAGAAAGTCCAGCAGGCGGTCGCGGGTAGCACTCATGACAGCACCTCCTTGTCCGTGGCGATCAGGCCTTGCTGCTCGCGCTCAATAGCGCGTTGCAGGCTCTGGGCCCAATGGGCGTGCTGGCGCACGAACAGCCCTTCGTCCTCGGTTTTGACGCCACTTAGCTGCGGGTTCATGCCCATGGCCTTGGCATTTTCGTCGGCGCCTTCCACCCACTGTTTCGCGCCGCGGCTGAGGTCATTCCACAAGGTGGTCGCGCCCTGGTAGCCGGTCTGGCAGGCGCGGAACTCTTCCAGGTCGTCCGGCGTACCCATGCCGCTGACGTTGAAGAAGTCTTCGTACTGGCGGATGCGCGTGGTGCGTTCCTGGGCACTTTCGCCCTTGGGCGCCATGCAGTAAATCGTGACTTCGGTCTTGTGTACCGCAATTGGCCGCACCACGCGGATCTGCGTGGAGAACTGGTCCATCAGGTACACATTCGGGTAGAGGCACAGGTTGCGGGTTTGATCGACGATAAAGTCCGCACGCTCCTGGCCCAGACGCTCGGCCAGCGCTTCACGGTGAGCATGCACCGGGCGCACTTCGGGGTTGAGCAGGCGCGTCCAGAGCAGAATATGCCCGTGCTCGAAGGCATAGACGCCGCCCAGGCTTTTCGACCAGCCATTGGCGTCGACGGTGCGCGTACCTTCGGCTTCGTAGTTGCGGCGGCCCATGGTCGCCGAGTAGTTCCAGTGCACGGAGCTGACGTGATAACCATCGGCGCCGTTTTCGATCTGCAGCTTCCAGTTGCCGTCATACACATACGACGAACTGCCCCGCAGCACTTCCAGGCCCAGCGGTGCCTGGTCGACCATCTGGTCGATGATCACCCGGGTTTCGCCCAGGTAGTCGCTGAGTTCCGGTACCGTCTCGCTGAGGCTGCCGAACAGGAAGCCGCGATAGTTTTCGAAACGGCCAAGGCGCTTGAGGTCGTGGGAGCCGTCACAGTCGAAGCTGTCGGGATAGGCGCCGGTCTTGGCGTCTTTCACTTTGAGCAGCTTGCCGGCGTTGCTGAAGGTCCAGCCGTGGAACGGGCAGGTAAACGAGCCTTTGTTGCCTTGTTTACGGCGGCAGAGCATGGCGCCACGGTGGGCGCAGGCGTTGATCAGGCCATGTAGCGAGCCTTGTTTGTCGCGGGCGATGACCACGGGTTGGCGGCCGATCCAGGTGGTGAAGTAGTCGTTGATTTCTGGCACCTGGCTTTCGTGTGCCAGGTAGACCCAACCGCCTTCGAAAATGTGCTTCATCTCCAGGGCAAACAGGTCGGGGTCGGTAAAGATGTCGCGGCGGCACCGGAACACCCCGGTGGCGGGATCTTCCTGGACGGAGTCGCGCAATTGTCGGGCGAGTCGGTCGAATGTGCTGATCATGGGGTAGGCCCTCGGTTGTTCTTGTATCAGGCCCCACCACCTTATGTGCTTGCCCTACCCCTCAATATCCGCTGACTGCAATTCGCTATCCGCCTGGCGCAAGCCGACGCTTCCATGTCTGCGAGGGCAACTCGCCGAAGCGTTTGCGATAGGCCTCGGAGAATCGCCCGAGGTGTACAAACCCGTGATCCAGCGCCACCTCGGTGACGCTGCGCGCCGTGGCCAGTTGCAGCATGGTGTGCACCCGCTCCAGCTTGCGTTGGCGCATGTAGTCCCGGGGCGACAGGCCGACCTGGCGTTCAAACAAGGTATACAGCGACCGCTCGCTGACCCTGGCGATGGCCATCAGTTGTTCGACGCTGATGTCGTCCGTCAGGTGCTCCTCGATAAACTGGCGCACCGCTTCAAAGCCGCCGCCTTGATCGGGCCGCGGGATCACCCGCAGGACGTTACTGGCCAGCAGCGCCAATAACTTATTGGCGACGATGCGCTCATACAGGCCCTGCACTTCCGGCTCGGCGGCGTTTTCGGCCTCGTGGCAGATCAGCCCCAGCAGTTGCAGGAACCCGCCCATTTCAGTGAGTGCATGGCGCGGCGCCGCAAAACGGATGCCCGGCTGCGGTAACGTCCAGTGCTGTTCAAGGCAGGCGTTTTCCAGCAGGCGAACCGGCACTTTGACGATGAATTTTTCGCAGTCGGCGGAATAGGTCAGGTCCACCGGGTCATCCGGGTTGATCAGCAGCACTTCCCCCGGGCCCAGCACCTGCTCTTCGCCACGGGAGTTCGAGCGGCAGTGGCCGTGCAGCAGGATTTGCAGGTGGTAGATGGTTTCCAGCGCCACCGACGTCACCCGCACCGGCGCACCGTAGCTGATGCGGCACAGGTCCAGGCTGGAGAAGGTCCGGTGACTGATGCTCGCCTGCGGGCGGCCCTTGGGCGGCAGGCGGATACAGTGGCTGCCTACGTGCTGGTTGACGTAGTCGGACACGGCATAGGCATCTGCACGATCGAAAATCTGGCTGCGCTCACTCAATAGCACGGTCATGGTTGCGCCTTTTATTGTTATGGGCCCTGCGTGTGAACTTCACCGCAGAGTGCTGCGGGGGACGCAAACCGTCCAATATTCAATAGGTGTTGCTTCATACCCCGAAGGTATCGTGGGTTCACTTGCGTTGCAGCACCGACTCCCCGGCCTGGGGCGGCAAGCGCAGGTTATCCAGCAGCGCCACGCCGGCAATCACCGCTACCAACAGAAACGTCAGCTGGAAATCGGTGGTGGCGGCCTGCCCGGTATTGCCGTGAAAAATCATGGCAAAACGTAACAACAGCGCGCCAATCGCCACGCCCATGGCCATGCTCAGCTGGAAAAACATACTGAACAAGGTTGAAGCATCGCTCATCTGCGCCTTGGGTATATCGGCAAACCCGAGGGTGTTGAACAAGGTGAACTGCATTGAGCGTGACAGGCCGCCCACGAACAGAATGAACAGGATCAGCGCCCAGCTCATGCGCTCATCCAGCAACGCACAGGCGGCAATCGCCAGTACGCCAAGGATGCCGTTGATCATCAACACCGGACGGAAACCCCAACGCTGCATTACCCAGGTGGTGAACGGTTTCATCGCCAGGTTGCCGGCAAATACCGCGAGCACCAGCAATCCGGCATCGAAGGCCGAGAGACCGAACGCCAGTTGAAACATCAACGGCAGCAGGAACGGCAAGGTGCTGATGGCCACCCGGAAAATCGACCCGCCACACAGGCACACACTGAAGGTGCGCACGCTCACCACACCCAACGCCAGTAACGGCTGGGCATGCCGGCGCATATGGCGCCAGGCAAAGGCACCGAGCATCACGCCTGCGCCACTGAGCAACAGGCCCTGCAAAAGGCTGCCACGGCTTTGCCCGAGCAGTTCGACACCGTACAACAGCGCCGCGCTGGCGACGCCCACCAGCAGGAAACCGCTGAAATCGAAGGTGCGGGCAGTGACCTCGTCGTGCTTGGGGATCAATACCAGCGTGGCAATCAACGCCAACAGGCCCAGCGGCAGGTTGAGGTAGAAAATCCACGGCCAGGACGCGTGGGTGACGATAAACCCGCCCACCGGCGGCCCGAGTATCGGCGCCACCAGGCCGGGCCAGGTGATAAATGAAATCGCCCGCACCAGGTCTTTCTTCTCGGTCGAGCGCAGCACCGCCAGGCGTCCCACCGGCACCATCATCGCCCCACTGATGCCCTGCAACACGCGCGCGGCGACGAAGGTTTGCAGGCTGTCACTCCACCCGCACAGCAACGACGACACACTGAACAGCACAATCGCCGAACCGAATACCCGCCGCGACCCAAAGCGGTCGGCCAGCCAGCCGCTGATGGGAATAAACACAGCGACGGCGAGCATGTAGGCGCTCATGCCGATATTCACGTCCACCGCCCCCACCCCGAAGGTTTTGGCGATGTCCGGCAACGCCGTAGCGATCACCGTGGCGTCCAGGTTCTCCATGAAAAAGGTGACGGCGACCAACAAGGCAATCAAGGTTGAGCGGCGTTGGGAGATCGACGTCATTGCTGTTCACTCAGGGTTTCGTAGCGGCACTTTATCAATAAGTACGTGCGTGATGCCCCGCAATATTCCCGCCCCACAACGTAGCGCGTGGTAACGAATCGCCCCGAATTGGTGTGCGCGCCTACAAAAAAAGCCCTCGCCTCCCATCAAAACTCATCAAAAAACCCTTAATCAATCTACTTGGCACGATAAACGCGTACCCACTAATACAGGATTGTTGAACAATCATGACTACCCCTGAATCCAGCAACCGAGGCGACAAACATGCAAAAAGGTCTGAAGGGCAAGAACACCAAGCGCACCCTGGGGCTAGCGATCACCCTGGCGTGTGTGGCACCGCTACTGTCGGCTGCCGAGGTCAAGGGCACCCTCAAGCAGGGCGAGCTGTCGATCGGCTCCGACCTCACCTACCCGCCTTACACCTACCTTGAGCAAAAGACCCCCGCCGGTTTCGACCCGGAGTTCATGCAGTTGATGGGCAAGCAACTGGGGCTGAAACCGCGCTTTCTCGACACCCGTTTCGCCAACCTGATCCTCGGCGTCAACGCGCAGCGTTTCGACGTGGTGGCCTCGGCGCTGTATGTCACGCCCGAGCGCGCCAAACAGGTGGATTTCCTCAGCTACCTGAAGACCGGCTCTTCGCTGATGGTGCTCAGCGCCGGTGACTTCAAACCCCAACGCCCGGAAGACCTGTGCGGCAAGCGCGTCGGGTCGATCAAGGGCGCGTCGTGGGTGCCGAAGCTGAACAAGGTTTCGGCGGACTACTGCCTCCCTGCGGGCAAGCCGGCGATCGAGTCGCGTGAGTTCCCGACGTCTCCGGAAGCCGCCCAGGCCCTGCTCGCCCAAGCGGTCGACGTGCAGATGGAAGACGCGGCGGTCGCCAAGATCACTGTGGAAAAACTGCAAGGCAAAACCGTGATCAGCTCAAACGAATTGATCTACCCGGTGGTGGTCGGCCTGGCAGTGCGTAAAGAAAACCCGGCACTGCTCCAGGAACTGACCGGTGCCCTGAGCCAGATCAAGCAGGACGGCAGCTACGGCAAGCTGCTTGCGCGCTACAACCTGGCCGAGCCGAACGCCGCCGAAATCACTGCGGCACTGGGTAACTGAAACGCGGAGCACCTTTATGCAATTCGATTGGCACTACACCCTGGGCCTGTTGTGGAACGGCGACTTCTGGCGCGCCGTCGGCACTGTGGTCGAACTGAGCCTGGAAACCTGGCTGCTGGGCATTGTGCTGGGGTTTTTCCTGGCCCTGGCCCGGCAGTCTGAACGGCGCTGGCTGCGGGATTGCGCCGGGGTCTACATCTGGTTCTTCCGCAGCCTGCCGTTACTGGTTCTATTGATCTTTGTCTACAACCTGCCCCAGGTGTTTCCGTCCACCAGCGTGGTGTTGTCCAACCCTTACTCCGCGGGCCTGATCGCCCTGGTATTGAGTGAGGCGGCCTACATCGCCGAGATTCATCGGGGCGGCTTGCTGGCGGTGGTCAAGGGGCAGCGCGAAGCCGGCAAGGCGTTGGGCGTGGGTTATCGCGGCGTGCAGCGCCTGATCGTGGTGCCCCAGGCGCTGCGGGTGGCATTGCCGACACTGGCCAACGAATACATCACCATCGTCAAGCTGACCTCGCTGGTGTCGGTGATTTCGCTCTCGGAAATCCTGCTGGTGGGCCAACAGCTCTACACCCAGAACTTCCTGGTGATGGAGACCATGCTGGCCGTGGCGTTCTATTACGTGTTCATCGTGACGGTGTTCAGCTGGCTGCTGCGGGTGCTTGAAAACCACTTGGACGTGACCCGCCGCAAACCCAAGGCAATCGCGCCCGCTGAACTCGACCAGGTGGCGACGCGTCGTGCGTCCGGCCAGGCCGAGCCCGGCGAGTTTGCGTTGCAGGCCCGCGCAGTGCGCAAGGCCTATGGCGAGCTGGAAGTGCTCAAGGGTGTCGAACTGAATGTGCGCTGGGGCGAGGTGGTGTCGATCATCGGCCCGTCGGGCTCGGGCAAGACTACGTTGATTCGCACCATGAACGGCCTCGAAAGCCTGGACCGTGGCGAAATCACCCTGCAAGGCCAGCCGTTCCTGCGTGGCACTCAGGAGCCCCAGGGTGCGCTGGGTCACAAGGTGCATATGCGCGGCATCGTGCATGTCGGCATGGTGTTCCAGGGGTTCAACCTGTTCCCGCATAAAACCGCCCTTGAGAACGTGATGCTCGCGCCCGTCTACCATGCCCATGGGGGCGGCGAAGAACTGCGCCTGTTGAGCCTGGCCCTGCTGCGCAAGGTCGGCATGCTGGAGCACGCCGGCAAGTACCCGCATCAATTGTCCGGCGGCCAACAGCAGCGTGTGGCAATTGCGCGCGCCTTGGCGATGCGGCCGTCGGTGATGCTGTTTGACGAACCCACCTCAGCCCTCGACCCGGAGCTGGTGGGCGACGTACTCGCGGTGATCGAAGAGCTGGCTCGCGAAGGTATGACCATGGTCATCGTGACCCATGAAATGAACTTCGCGTTCAAGCTCTCCGATCGTGTGGTGTTCATGGAAGGCGGCGAGATTATTCAGGACGCCCCGCCGCGTGAAATGCTCGAACAACGCAGCGAACGCATGACCAAGTTCCTCAAAGACGTCCAACTGGCGTGAGCCCAAGGAGCCCCAACGTGAGTCAAGCCAAGGAACCCAGCCTGTCGCTGGCCGACCAGGTTGCCATCGAGCTGCGTGAAGACATCATCGGCGGCCGCCTGCTGCCCGGCATGCCGCTGGTGGAGAGCGAGCTGGTGAACGCCTACAACGCCTCGCGCAACACGGTGCGTGAAGCCTTGCACCACCTGGGCCGCGAAGGCCTGACCAGTTACGTGCGCAACAAAGGCGTGATCGTGCGCCGCCTCGGGGTGGATGAAGTGCGTGACCTCTTCAAGGTGCGTCGCACCCTGGAGCTGCAGGCCATCGCCGCCAGCAAGCCGTTGCGCGAGTACCAGTCCGACTTGATGCTCGAGTCCATCGAGGCCGCGCAATTGGCCCAGGATCGCGAGAACTGGCAGGCCTTCGGTACTCACAGCCTGCGCTTTCACCAACACATCGTCGGGCTGATGCGCAGCCCGTTGCTGGACGAATTCTTTACCCATATTGCAGCCCAGATGCGCCTGGTGTTTTCCAACGCCCCCAGCGAGGAGGCCTTCCAGAAACCCTGGCTGGAACGCGACCGGCAGATTCACGACCTGCTGGTTGACGGCCACAAGCAAGCCGCCGGGGAAGCCCTGGGCAGCTACCTCAACGACTCCGAATCGGTGCTGCTGGACATTCTGAGCAGCATCCCCAAACCCTGAAGCGAGGACCTACCATGTACAAGGACTATCCAGCGGCCTACCAAGTCAGCAAAGGCGCTGCCTTGCAGGTCGACAAAGCCTTTTATGACCGCGTGCGCGAGTCCCCGGACGGCCGCACCCTGATCGAACAATTCGAAGTGCCGATCCGCACCGGCCGCGCCTGGAAAGTACCGGCCGGCCATGTGTTTCGCGTGACCACACCGGTGGGCCCGCAGGTCGGCGACTTCAACGTGTGGAGTGCAAACGACCCTCGCGAGCGCATGTGGGCGGCACGCACCCGCCAGTTGCAAGGCGCTCACGTCAGCACCTATGACCGCCTGTGGTCGAATTTGCCGTTTTTGCGGCCGATGGTCACCATCACCGACGACAGCCTGGCCGACTACGGCATCGACGAACACGGCGGGCGCCTGCACGATTTGCTCGGCACGCGCTGCGACCCTTACGTGAACAAGATGCTCACCGGCGAAGACTTCCACCACCACTGCCACTCCAACCTGACTCGCGCCGTGTTGCCCCATGGCCTGACCGAGTTCGACGTGCATGACGTGCTGAATATCTTCCAGTGCACCGGCCTGAATCACGACGACATGTACTTCATGAAAGCCTGCCCGGCCAAACAGGGCGACTATCTGGAGTTTTTTGCCGAAATCGACCTGCTGTGCGCCCTCTCCACCTGCCCGGGTGGCGACCTGTCGCTGCCGATGTGGGGCCCGGACGCCGAAGACCCGCTGAAGGTCTGCCGTCCATTGGGGGTTGAGATCTACCGCCTCGACGACGCGCTGCTGGAAGGCTGGAAACAGCCCGAACGCGCCGCCTATAACGGCAACCATGGCCTGTTGATCCCCAAGGCTGACTGGGAAAAGTAACCGACAGATTGACACCTGGGGCGCCGCGCCTCAGGTGTTCTGGGCGATCCTGCGGCTGATAAAACTGAAGGCCAGCACCACAAAAATCAGCACGCCGGTGGCCACCTGCTGCCAGTAAAAATTCCAGCCGATCAACAGCAAGCCATTGGCAATGACGTTGATAAACAGCACACCCAGCAGCGTGCCCGGGATATTCGCCCGGCCCTGGCGATTCAACGTGGTGCCGATAAATACCGCACCAATCGCATTCAGCAGGAACGCATTGCCCGACAGCGGCACATAAGCGCTCACCGTCGAACTGAGCAGAATCCCCGCCACCCCACACGCCAGCGCAGCGGCCAATACTGTGGTGGTGACAATGCGCCGTACCGATAACCCTGAGTAATACGCCAGCAGCGGCTGGGTGCCTTGGGCCAGCAGTTCGCGCCCCAGGCGTCCACGGGCCAGCAACAGGCCGTAGACCACTGCCAATACCAGCACGATCAACAACGGCAACGGCACACCCAACGGGCTGAAGCTCGCCAGTTCCGGCTTGAAGCCCTGGGCGATGTAGATCGGCTGGCCGCCGTCCGAGAGCAACTGCTGGGCACTGGTGCCGATAAACAAGGTGCCGAGGGTCGCCAGGAACGGGCTGATCCGCAAACCCGCGATCAAGCCGGCGTTGAACAGTCCTACCAGCAACCCGGCGGCCAACGCACCAGCGATCGCCACACCCAACCCGTGCCCGGCGTTCAGTAACACTACAAAGCTGAAACTGGCGAAATCCAGCGCGGTGCCCACCGACAGATCGATGCCACCGGCCGCCACCGCGTAGGTCATGCCGATGGCGACAATCGCCAGCAGCACGAAGTTGTTCAGCACCAGGCTTTTGAGATTACCGCCACTGAGGAACCCGGGTGCCTGCCAGGCAAACACCACGACGATGGCCACGAACACCAGCGGCAACGTCAGGGGTAACAGTGAACGCCACCCACCGCCATGTGCTTGTAGCGTTGAAACCCGACTCATGAAGGCTCTCCCCGATTCAATGCACTGGAAGCCGCGACCACCAGCAAAATCAGCACGCCCTGCACACCGTTGACCCAGAAGCTCGACAGGTTGAGCAGTTGAAACCCGTTGATCAGAAAGCCGATCAGCAAGGTCGCGAGCAAGGTGCCGGGGATGCTTGCCACCAGCCGCCGGGAAAACACCACGCCGAGAAAGGCAATCGCCACCACCGATAGCAGCATGTCGCCGGAGCCGGTGGTGCTGCCGCTGAAAAATGCCGCTGAACACAACGCCGCCACGGCGGCACACAACCCCGACAACAGATAGCTGGAAAGCACATACGCTGGCACCCGAATGCCCGCAGCCTCAGCGGCGTGCGGGTATTCCCCGACGGCATGCAGGCGCAGGCCATACGCCGTGTGCTGGATCAACAGCGCCAGCACGAAGGCCGTCACCAGCAACACCCAGGCGAGTGCCGGCACTGCCAGCCAGGTCCCGCCGCTGAGCAGGTCGAGCAACGGTGAGTCGGTGGAGACCACGGTGTTTTCGGTCAGGACCAACTCCAGGCCGGCCAGAACATTCATGCTTGCCAGGGTCGCGAGCAACGGTGGCAAACGCAGTACCACCACGGCCAGGCCATTGAGCAGGCCGACCGCCAGGCCACAGCCCAAGGTCAGCAGCAGGCTGGCCCAAAGGTCGAGACCGGCATTGTTGAGTCGGCTGAACAGTGCAGCGCACAACCCCAGATTGGCCGCCAGCGACAGGTCCAGCCCGCCGGCGACGATATTGGAACCGCCGCCGATGATCACGCAGGTCAGGCCGAAGGCAAGCACCCCCAGGATGGCCGACTGGCTGAACACATTGGCGATATTACCCACCGACAAAAAGTTTGGCGCGGCCACGGCAAACCCCAGCAGGATCGCCAGGAACACCCCCACCGAACCGCGCCGCAACACCAGTACCCACAACCGTTGGGACAAGCCCGGCGCAGCCGTCTCAAGCAGGGACATGCGCCACCTCCCGATTCACCGGCACGGATACCGTGGGCGGCACAGCCCCCGTGGCACACGCCAGCAATTGATCACTGTCCGCCTCACCGGCCAGGAACTCACCGGCAATCTCGCCTCGATGCAACACCAGGATGCGGTCGCAAATTCCCAGCAGCTCGGGCAAGTCCGAAGACAGCACCAGCACCGCAGCCCCCTCTTCCACCAGGCGCCCGATCAGGCGATAAATCTCGACTTTGGCGCCGACATCCACCCCCACGCACGGCTCATCCAACAGGTACACCGCCGAGCGTCGACTCAACCATTTGCCCAAGGCAACTTTCTGCTGGTTACCCCCGCTGAGTTGGCTGACCGCGGCCTGCGGACCTGGCACCTTGATTGCCAGTTCGTCGATCAGGCGCAGGCTTTCGGCCTGTTCCTGGCGCTTGTTCAGCAAGCCCCAACGGCTGAACCGCGCAAGCCCGGCCAGTGTGAGGTTTTCCAGCACCGAGAGCAGCGGTGAAACCCCTTGGCTGCGGCGCTCTTCCGGCACCAGGGCAATCCCTTGGGCGATGGCGTCGCCGGGTGAACGCAGGCGCAACAAACGGCCTTCCAGGTGGATGCTGCCGCTGTCGGCACGCGCTACGCCAAACAGGGTCTTGAGCAAGTCTTTGGCGCCCGACCCGACCAGCCCGGTCAGTCCGACGATTTCACCTCGGCGCAGCTCCAGGTCGATCTCCCGGTAGCGCCGGGCCAGGCTCAGCGAGCGCACCTGCAGCAACGGTTCACCCAGTTCGACCTGAGCCTTGGGATACATGTCCTGCACCTCACGATTGACCATCAACCGCGCAATCTGCGCGCTGGAGGTATGACGTGGCTCCACCACCGCCACATCACGACCATTGCGCAACACCGTCACCTCATCGCACAGGCTGTCGATTTCCTGCAGGTAATGGGAGATGTAGAGGATTGATAAACCCTGGTCCCGCAGGCGCTTGACGATCCGCAGCAACTGGTCGACCTCGCGCTTGACCAACGCGACGCTGGGCTCGTCGAACACCAGGATCTTCGGCTGGCGAACCAATGCCCGGGTGATTTGCAGCACCTGGCGCTCGGCGCTGTTCAGCTCGCCTACCAACGCGTCGGCCGGCAGTTGCAGCTCAAAATATTCCGCCAGCAAACGCTCAGACTCACGCTGCTGCCGACGCCGATCCACAAACGGACCACGACGTAACTCATGCCCGAAAAACAGCGCCTCACCCACGGTAAAACTCGCCGGCAACAGCCGCTCCTGATGGATGAACTGCACGCCCAGCGCATCCACCTGGCGCGGGGACAGCGCGGTATACGCCTGGCCGTCAATGCTCACCTGCCCCGAGTCCGCCTTGTGGATCCCCGCCAGGACCTTGATCAAGGTCGACTTGCCGGCACCGTTCTCACCCACGAGGCCGTGAATGGTGCCGCGCTCGACTTTCAGGCTCGCATCATCCAGCGCCAGGGTGGCGCCGAAACGTTTGTGCAGGTGCTGCAAGTGCAATGCAGCCATCAATCACCCCGCAGTTGCTGGACCTGCGCCAGGTTGGCAGCCGTGGTCAGCAGCGTCGCGACGTGAGTTTCCTTGGGCAGGTCGCGCTGCCCGGCCAGGTAGCGGGCCACGTTCTGCACCGCGGTCTTGCCGATCAGCGCCGGCTGCTGGGCGACCACTGCGCCCACCGGTGAATTGGCCTGGCCGAGCAGCTCCAGCACCTCAGGCGTGCCGTCCACACCATAAGTCTTGATCTCGGTGCGCTTGGCATCGATCAACGCCTTGCTCGCCCCCAGTTGCGGAATGTCCCACGCCGCCCAGATCGCCGAGACACTGCCGGCCGGGTACTTGTTGAGCAGCGCGGACACTTGGGAATACGCATCCTGCACGGTGTTGGGGATCACATCCCGCAACTCCGGCTCGATGATTTCCAGTTGCGGGTGATCCTTGAGCGCCAGCTTCAACTGGTCATAGCGAATCGCGCACACCGGCACGCCGTAGAAGCCATTGAACACCAGGATTTTGCCCTTGCCGCCGGCGTCCTTGATCAGTTGATCGGCCAGGGCCTTGCCGGTGGCGACGTTATCCGAGGTGGTGTTGTTGAGGCTGTACTGCGAAGGCGCGTCGATGGTGAACAGCGGGATGCCGGCCTTGCTGATGCGCTTGAGCCACGGGTCGATCACGCTGAGGGTGCCAAGGGTCTGGATCACCGCATCGGGTTTCTGGGTGACCACGGTTTGCAGTTGGGTCACCAGGTTCTTGTCATTGCGCCCGGCGTCGAGGGTGATCGGCGTGCCGCCGAGGCGCTTGATCTCGTCGACCTGGGCCTGGAATGCCTTGATATCGAAATAGTGACTGGTGCCGGTCATGCTCACGGCAATGCGCTTGCCGGCCAGGGACGGCACCGCGTCGTCGCCCTCGGCGGCCTGGGACAGCGCGGCGTGGCCCAGCAACAGCGCTGCGCCAAGCCAGATGAAACGGAAACGTGAGAAAAAAGTGCAAGGCATACAAGGCTCCGCTGAGCGACGGGTGAAAGGGTTCACCTGTGTGCATTGCAGAGCCCATGCCATAAATTATTGTTAATAAAATCAATCAGATAAAAACAACGGCTGGCATCACGCTGTCCCGCGTAAACCATAAGTGTCCGACTGGTGTTGCCCAGCCAACAGTTGCACACACCCAAGACCGCCGCCTACTGCACGATCATTCAATATCCATGGGGCCGTTGGGCCTAACGTAAGGCTCCGATCTGCTGAAACCCTGGAACCTCCGATGCCTGCCACCTCCGCTTCGACGCATTACACTTCGATCAACTTCGCGCAAAAATACGCCCTGTTCAGCGAGCAATGGGCGCCCAAGGTCGTCGCGCAAATGAACGACTACCAGTTCAAGGTGGTGAAGATTGAAGGTGACTTTATCTGGCACGACCATGCCGACACCGATGAAACCTTTATCGTCCTCGAAGGCACCCTGCGCATCGACTTCCGCGACGGCGCCGTGACCATCGGCCAAGGAGAAATGTATGTGGTGCCCAAAGGCGTCGAGCACAAGCCGCACGCATTGGGTGAGGTGAAGCTGCTGTTGATCGAGCCCTGCGGCGTGCTGAACACCGGCAGTGAGGGTGGCGAGCGTACGGCAATCAACGACGTGTGGATTTAGCACCTTCCGGCGTTGCCTGTTTGGGCTAGTCTTTACCTCACAGTTACTCCAGATCAGGAGCACGCGTGATGAACAGGCAGCTCAAGAAAACCTCAGCCCTCGTGATTACCCTGATGGCGTTGATGGGCAACGTCTACGCCGGCACTGCCGCCTGCCCGCCCACCCATGCCCTTAAAGATACGTACAAAAAGACGCCGACCGGCGAAGTGGTTGCCTACTCCGCGTCCGGCCCGGACGGTCAGCAATGGACCGGGCAAAACCCGATGACAGAGCAGAAGGACCTGCACCAGGTCCACTTTGAAAAGGCGGTGATCCAAAGCGGCCAGGGTCAGTCGTCGGTGGCATGCCACTACCTGGATCAGAACCACGAACCGGTGAGCATGACCCTGAAAAACCCGGTCAATGCCAAGCCGGTTGGCAACGCATGGGCCGGCAACGAATGCACGGCAACCAACCCGGCGCTCTGCACCTTTGAATAGCCAGCACGCCCGACAGTTTATAGGGCGCGCTGTTCCTTGCATCTTGCGCAACAGTCCTTTGTCATCAACAGCATTGATAGCTCCCTAACGAAACCTGCATGCTAGAGGGCTCGCATTACGCTTATATCATTCCGAATGATAGTTACCTTTGTTTCATTCGATTCGTGAGATAGCACCCTGCCGAGCATGATCCGCCCATCTTAAATACATTGGCGGATGCACTTCATGGAACAGTCTCTCAAACATTTGCGCTATCCCTTGGCCATTTTGGCCGTGATGGTGATGAGCGCCTGCGGCAAAGCGCCGGAACAAGCAGCCGCCATGCCACCCAGCCATGTCAGCGTGGCCAAGGTGCTGGAACAACCGGTCAACGAGTGGGACGAATTCACCGGCCGCCTCGAAGCGCCGGAAACCGTACAGATCCGTCCGCGCGTGTCGGGCCAGATCGATCAGGTAGCCTTCACCGAAGGCGCGCTGGTCAAGAAAGGCGACCTGCTGTTCCAGATCGACCCACGCCCATTCCAGGCTGAAGTGCGCCGCCTCGAAGCCCAACTGCAGCAAACCAAAGCTGCTGCCTCCCGCAGTGATAACGAAGCCCAGCGCGGCGAACGCCTGCGCCAGAGCAATGCGATCTCCGCCGAACTGGCCGACTCGCGCACCACCGCCGCCCAGGAAGCCCGCGCCGCCGTCGCCGGGATCCAGGCGCAGTTGGACCTGGCCAAGTTGAACCTGAGTTTCACCCGCGTGACTTCGCCCATCAGCGGCCGTGTCAGCCGTGCCGAAATCACCGCCGGCAACCTGGTGACCGCCGATGTCACCGCGCTGACCAGCGTGGTCTCCACCGACAAGGTCTACGCCTACTTTGACGCCGATGAGCGCGTGTACCTCAAGTACACCGAACTCGCGCGCCAGGGTCGCCGTGGCGCTACCACCCCGGTGTACCTGGGCCTGTCGAATGAAACCGGCAACCCGCACCTGGGCCAGATGAACTTCGTCGACAACCAGGTAAACCCGGCCACCGGCACCATTCGCGGTCGCGCCGTGTTCGATAACAGCAAGGGCGAATACACCCCTGGCCTGTATGCCCGCTTGAAGCTGGTGGGCAGCGGCACCTACTCCGCCGTGCTGATCAGCGACGAAGCCGTGGGCACCGACCTGGGCAAGAAATTCGTACTGGTGATGGACGGCGACAAGCCTGCCTATCGCGCCGTGGAACTGGGGCCGAAGATCGAAGGCTTGCGCATTGTGCGCAGCGGCCTGACCAAGGACGACACGATCATCGTCAAAGGCTTGCAGCGCGTTCGCCCGGGATCGCCGGTTGCTCCGGAAACCATCCCGATGGCCAGCAAGGAAACCCTCGCCGCCTTGGCACAACAACGACAAGCGCTTGAAGCCAGCAACCTGGAGCAAGTGGCGCCGGATAAAGCCGCGCCCAAGCTCGCCAGTGTCGCGACTCCACGCGGTTAAGGGATACGACTCAAGATGAATTTTTCCAAGTTCTTCATTTCGCGGCCGATCTTCGCAGCGGTGTTGTCGCTGTTGATCCTGATCGCCGGCGCGATTTCACTGTTCCAGCTACCCATCAGTGAATACCCGGAAGTGGTGCCGCCGACTGTAGTGGTACGCGCCAACTTCCCGGGCGCCAACCCCAAGGTCATCGGTGAAACCGTGGCCGCGCCTCTGGAGCAAGCCATCACCGGCGTCGAGAACATGCTGTACATGTCCTCGCAGTCGACCGCCGACGGCAAGCTGACCCTGACCATCACCTTCGCCCTGGGCACCGACCTGGACAACGCGCAGGTGCAGGTCCAGAACCGGGTAACCCGGACTCAGCCAAAACTGCCTGAGGAAGTGACACGCATCGGCATCACCGTGGACAAGGCGTCTCCCGACCTGACCATGGTGGTGCACATCACCTCCCCCGATCAGCGCTACAACATGCTGTACCTGTCCAACTACGCGATCCTGAATATCAAGGATGAGTTGGCACGGCTGGGCGGCGTGGGTGATGTGCAGCTGTTCGGCATGGGCGACTACTCCCTGCGGGTGTGGCTCGATCCGAACAAGACCGCCTCGCGCAACCTGACCGCCACTGATGTGGTGACGGCCATTCGCGAACAGAACCGCCAGGTAGCGGCCGGTGCGCTGGGTGCGCAGCCTGCGCCGACTGACACCAGTTTCCAGCTGTCGGTGAATACCCAGGGCCGTCTGGTCACTGAGGAAGAGTTCGAGAACATCGTCATTCGTGCCGGTGACAACGGTGAAATCACGCGCCTGAAGGACATTGCACGGGTTGAGCTGGGTTCCAGCCAATATGCCCTGCGCTCGCTGATCGACAACCAGCCGGCGGTGGCGATCCCGATCTTCCAGCGCCCTGGCTCCAACGCCATCGACATCTCCAATGAAGTGCGCGCCGAAATGGCGGAGCTGAAAAAGAGCTTCCCGGAAGGCATGGATTACCGAATCGCCTACGACCCGACCGTCTTCGTGCGCGGTTCCATCGAGGCCGTGGTTCACACCTTGTTCGAAGCACTGATCCTGGTGGTGCTGGTGGTGATCCTGTTCCTGCAAACCTGGCGTGCGTCGATCATTCCGCTGGTGGCGGTGCCGGTTTCGTTGATCGGTACCTTTGCGGTGATGCACCTGTTTGGCTTCTCGCTCAATGCGCTGTCGCTGTTCGGACTGGTGTTGGCGATTGGTATCGTGGTGGACGACGCCATCGTGGTGGTGGAGAACGTCGAGCGGAACATCGAGCTTGGACTGGAACCGTTCCCGGCCACCGAAAAGGCCATGAGCGAAGTGACCGGCCCGATCATCGCGACCGCGCTGGTACTGTGTGCGGTGTTCATTCCAGCGGCCTTTATCAGCGGCTTGACCGGGCAGTTCTATAAGCAGTTCGCCTTGACCATTGCGATCTCGACGGTAATTTCGGCGTTCAACTCGCTGACCCTGTCGCCCGCACTGGCAGCGGTATTGCTCAAAGGCCACAACGCACCGAAAGACGGCTTCTCCAGGTTCCTCGACAAGATGCTGGGCGGTTGGTTGTTCAAGCCGTTCAACCGTTTCTTCGAGAAGGCCAGCCATGGTTACGTCGGCACTGTGCGCCGGGTGATTCGCGGCAGTGGCATCGCGCTGTTCCTGTACGCCGGCCTGATGGTCCTGACCTGGCTGGGCTTTGCCCACACGCCGACCGGTTTCGTACCGGCCCAGGACAAGCAATACCTGGTGGCCTTCGCGCAATTGCCGGACGCCGCGAGCCTGGACCGCACCGAAGACGTGATCAAGCGCATGTCGGACATTGCGATGAAACAGCCGGGCGTGGAAAGCGCGATTGCCTTCCCTGGTTTGTCGATCAACGGTTTTACCAACAGCCCGAACAACGGCATCGTGTTCGTGACCTTGAAGCCGTTCGATGAGCGTAAAGACCCAAGCCTGTCGGCCGGTGCGATTGCCGGTGCACTGAATGGCAAATACAGCAGCATCCAGGAAGCCTACATGGCGATCTTCCCACCGCCGCCGGTACAGGGCTTGGGTACGATCGGCGGGTTCCGCCTGCAGGTCGAAGACCGTGGCAACCTGGGTTACGACGAGCTGTACAAAGAAGTGCAGAACATCATTACCAAGAGCCGTGGCGTGCCTGAGTTGTTCGGCCTGTTCACCAGCTACACGGTCAACGTGCCCCAAGTCGATGCTGCCATCGACCGTGAAAAGGCCAAGACCCATGGCGTGGCGATCAGTGACATCTTCGACACCCTGCAGATCTACCTGGGTTCGTTGTATGCCAACGACTTCAACCGCTTCGGGCGAACCTATCAGGTCAACGTGCAGGCTGAGCAACAGTTCCGCCAGGATGAAGACCAGATCGGTCAGCTGAAAGTGCGTAACAACAAAGGCGAGATGATTCCCCTGGCGACCTTCATCAAGGTCAGCGACACCTCGGGTCCGGACCGCGTGATGCACTACAACGGCTTCATCACCGCCGAGATCAACGGCAACGCCGCACCGGGCTACAGCTCCGGCCAGGCCCAGGTGGCGATCGAGAAACTGTTGAAAGACGAACTGCCCAACGGCATGACCTACGAGTGGACCGACCTGACCTATCAGCAAATCCTCTCGGGCAACACTGCGCTGTTCGTGTTCCCGCTCTGCGTACTGCTGGCGTTCCTGGTACTCGCCGCCCAATACGAAAGCTGGAGCCTGCCATTGGCGGTGATCCTGATCGTACCGATGACCCTGCTGTCGGCCATCACCGGGGTGATTATCTCTGGCGGCGACAACAACATCTTTACCCAGATCGGCCTGATCGTACTGGTGGGCCTGGCCTGTAAGAACGCGATTCTGATTGTCGAGTTCGCCAAGGATAAACAGCAGGAAGGCCTCGACCCGCTCGCCGCGGTACTGGAAGCCTGCCGTCTGCGTCTGCGGCCGATCCTGATGACCTCGTTCGCCTTCATCATGGGTGTAGTGCCTCTGGTGTTGTCCAGCGGTGCCGGTGCCGAGATGCGTCATGCCATGGGTGTGGCGGTGTTCTCCGGGATGATCGGCGTGACCTTCTTCGGTCTGCTGCTGACCCCAGTGTTCTATGTACTGATCCGCCGGTTTGTTGAACGCGGTGAGGCGCGCAAAGCGGCCAAGGCCTTGAAGCTGGAGACACAGCAATGAGCGTGAAAGTATTTTTGCCGAGCTTGCTGGTACTGGCGCTGAGCGCCTGTGCCGTGGGCCCGGACTATAAAACCCAGCCACTGGAGGCGGCCAACGTAACGGCCGCCGCCGACGCCAAGCAGTACGACCACGCGAAGTTCGAAGGCATCTGGTGGCAGCAGTTCGAGGACCCGACCCTTAACCAGTTGGTGACTCAGTCCCTGAACGGTAACCGTGACCTGCGGGTGGCATTTGCCCGCCTGCGGGCAGCCCGGGCGATTCGTGACGACGCTGCCAATGACGTGATGCCGGTGATCACCAGCCGCGTCAGCAGCGACGTGGGCAAAGGCCAGATTCCGGGCCAGACCACCAAACGCGTCAACAGTGAGCGTTATGACCTGGGCCTGGACATGGCTTGGGAGGTGGACTTGTTCGGGCGCATCCGCCGCAACCTCGAGGCCAGCGACGCTGACCAACAGGTTGCCGAGGCCGACCTGTATCAACTGCAAGTCACGATGATTGCCGAGCTGGTGGACGCTTACGGTCAACTGCGGGGCGCGCAACTGCGTGAGAAAATCGCGGTGGCCAACCTGAAGAACCAGGAGGATTCGCGCGGCATTACGGTCAGCCTGCGGGATGCCGGTGTGGGCGATCAGCTCGATGTAGTGCGTGCCGATGCGCGGCTGGCGGCTGTAGAAGCCAGTGTGCCGCAACTGCAGGCCGAGGAAGTTCGCGAGCGTAATCGCATCGCTACCCTGCTCGGTGAGCGTCCGGACAAGTTGAGCGTGGATTTGAGCCCGAAAGATTTGCCGGCGATTGCCAAGGCGTTGCCGATTGGTGATCCGGGGCAACTGCTGCAACGTCGTCCGGACATTCTCAGTGCCGAGCGTAAGTTGGCAGCCGCCACGGCGCGGATTGGGGTGGCCAAGGCTGATCTGTTTCCGCGGGTGAGCCTCAGTGGGTTCCTTGGGTTTACCGCTGGGCGCGGTTCGCAGATTGGGTCGGCGGCGGCGAATGCGTGGTCGCTGGGTCCGAGCATTACCTGGGCGGCGTTTGACCTGGGCAGTGTGCGGGCGCGGTTGCGTGGTGCGGATGCCGAGGCGGATGGTGCTCTGGCGAGCTATGAGCAGCAGGTGTTGCTGGCGCTGGAAGAATCGGAAAATGCCTTCAGTGATTACGGTAAACGCCAGCAGCGGTTGGTTTCGCTGATTCGTCAGAGTGAGTCGAGTCGGGCGGCTGCGGATCTGGCGGAGATTCGTTACCGCGAAGGGACGGTGGATTTCCTGGTGTTGCTGGACGCGCAGCGTGAGCGTTTGGCTGCCGAGGATTCGCAGGCTCAGGCCGAGGTGGATCTGTATCGTGGGATTGTCGCGATTTACAAGGCGTTGGGGGGTGGGTGGCAGCCGAGTACCACCATTGCCAGTGCCAAGTGATGTGATTTAAAGAGCTCCTTTGGTTGGTCGCATCCAGCCAATTTTTAGCCCCGTGCCGTCATTCGGTCGCGGGGCTTTTTTTGGGCTGAGGTTTTGTGTGTATATCCGTTATTTGGGT